>NZ_QTVR01000060.1:0-944 GCF_003460685.1 Blautia sp. OF03-13
AGGAAAACATCGCTCTTGCAAGGCAATTTTTATTGGAGAACTTTGTGAGCCGGGGCATGGTGGTTGACTTCGCCGTACACCAGCCAGACCGGGAGGACGGCGGCATACCCAATCCACATTTTCATGTGCTTTGCCCTATCCGCCCCATCGAGCAGAACGGCAAATGGGGCTAAAGCAACGCCGGGTGTATGAGCTGGACGAGGACGGCAACCGTATCCGGGACCAGAACGGCGAGTTTGTTTTCAACGCCGTTCCCACTACCGACTGGGGCAGTCCCGAAACGCTGGAATACTGGCGGCAGACATGGGCAGAGTTATGCAACGCCAAGTTTGCGGAAAAGGGGCTTGACGTTCGTATCGACCACCGAAGCTATGAGCGTCAGGGCGTAGAGCTTCTTCCCACCGTCCATGAGGGCGCAACCGTCCGGGCAATGGAGAAGAAAGGTATACGCACCGAGAAAGGCGAGTTCAATCGCTGGATCAGAGCGACCAATGCCGTTATCCAGGACATTAAGAAGAAAATCGCTCTCCTGTTTGATTGGATTGCCGAAGCAAAAGCGGAGCTTGCCAAGCCGCAGGCACCCGACCTTGTTTCTCTGCTGAACGCCTATTACACCCAGCGCAGAGCCGGGGCTTATTCGCAGAAAGGCAAGGTCAGCAACCTAAAGGAGATGAACGAAACTTTCAATTATCTCCGGGCAAACGGCATTTACTCCCTTGAAGATTTGGAACACCGTGTCAGCGAACACAGTGCTGCCACAGAGAGCTTGAAGAAAACGCTGGACGAACAGACCGCCCGAATGAAAGCAATTAAGCAGCTCTATGACAGCTCCGCTGCTTTCCAGAGCTTGAAGCCTGTCTATGACGGCTTGCAGAAAATCAAGTTTGAGAAGCCCAGAGCCAAGTACAAGGCAGAGCATGAAGCGGAACTGAAACAGTTCTACG
>NZ_QTVR01000061.1:0-944 GCF_003460685.1 Blautia sp. OF03-13
AGGAAAACATCGCTCTTGCAAGGCAATTTTTATTGGAGAACTTTGTGAGCCGGGGCATGGTGGTTGACTTCGCCGTACACCAGCCAGACCGGGAGGACGGCGGCATACCAAACCCGCATTTTCATGTGATTTGCCCTATCCGCCCCATCGAGCAGGACGGCAAATGGGGCTAAAGCAACGCCGGGTGTATGAGCTGGACGAGGACGGCAACCGTATCCGAGACCAGAACGGCGAGTTTGTTTTCAACGCCGTTCCCACTACCGACTGGGGCAGTCCCGAAACGCTGGAATACTGGCGGCAGACATGGGCGGAGCTATGCAACGCCAAGTTTGCGGAAAAGGGGCTTGACGTTCGTATCGACCACCGAAGCTATGAGCGTCAGGGCGTGGAGTTTCTTCCCACTGTCCACGAGGGCGCAACTGTCCGGGCAATGGAGAAGAAAGGCATACGCACCGAGAAGGGCGAGTTCAACCGCTGGATCAAGGCAACCAATGCCGTGATCCGGGACATCAAGAAGAAAATCGCTCTCCTGTTCGATTGGATTGCCGAAGCAAAAGCAGAGCTTGCCAAGCCGCAGGCACCCGACCTTGTTTCTCTGCTGAACGCCTATTATACCCAGGGCAGAGCCGGGGCGTATTCGCAGAAAGGCAAGGTCAGCAATCTAAAGGAGATGAATGAGACTTTCAATTATCTCCGGGCAAACGGGATTTACTCCCTTGAGGATTTGGAACACCGTGTCAGCGAACACAGTGCTGCCACAGAGAGCTTGAAGAAAACGCTGGACGAACAGAACGCCCGAATGAAAGCAATCAAGCAGCTCTATGACAGCTCCGCCGCTTTCCAGAGCTTGAAGCCTGTCTATGACGGCTTGCAGAAAATCAAGTTTGAGAAGCCCAGAGCCAAGTACAAGGCAGAGCATGAAGCGGAACTGAAACAGTTCTACG
>NZ_QTVR01000062.1:0-920 GCF_003460685.1 Blautia sp. OF03-13
CTAACAATACCAAATGGAACAGATCCTCAGCTTCTGGCTCAAACGCTTCGAATTGTGAAGGAGCTGGAATGTTAGGGGATATCACAGCCGCCGATGAAATCTATATCGTAACAGGCAGAACGGATATGCGGAAATCCATTGACGGGCTGTGTGCTATTGTAGAGGATCAACTCCATATGGATCCAAGGCGAAGTGCCCTGTATCTTTTCTGTGGAAAACGTTGTGACAGGATCAAAGCTTTGCTCTGGGAATCTGACGGATTTGTGCTGCTGTATAAACGTATGGAAGTTCAGGGCAGGTTTCGCTGGCCCAGAAATCAGCTGGAAGTAAAACAATTGACCTGGCAGCAATTCGACTGGCTCATGTCCGGGCTTGAAATCGAACAACCCAAGGCATTCAAACCTACGGAATGATCGCGTAAACGGAGGGGCTTCTCACCCTGTATCATGTCTGAAATCCCTTGTAAATGCTGGGGTTTCTGCTTCTTTTTCATTGCTTTTTATGGTATAATAAGAGCAGTGAAAAAGGAGCAGAAAACATATGGCTGGCAATTCAAAAGATTCAAAAATCCTTGCGTACAAGGACATGATCAACCAACTGAATAAGACGATTTCCACACAGACAGAACTGATCCAGTCTTTACAAAAAACATTGGAAGCAGACCGGCTGGAAAAAGAAAACCTTCGTCAGCAGATTGAATATCTCACGAAGAAACTTTTTGGTACTTCCAGTGAAAAACGGAAAGATATCGATGGCCAGTTGAATCTTTTTGATGAAGCCGGGCAGGAAGCAGATCCGACATGGGAACAGGAACTTCCTGATGACATCACTGTTCCGGAACATAAGAGAAAAGCAAGACGGACACATGCTGATCTCTTTAAAAATGTTCCTTCCTGCGACGAGATCATTTCTCTTCCGGA
>NZ_QTVR01000063.1:0-803 GCF_003460685.1 Blautia sp. OF03-13
CTTAACCTTGCCAGTAAACGTAACTCGCCGGACCGTTCTACAAAAAGTACGCGGTTGTGCACATAAGGCACTTCCACAGCTTGTAAACACAGGGTTTCAGGTTCTCTTTCACTCCCCTCCCGGGGTCCTTTTCACCTTTCCTTCACAGTACTATGCGCTATCGGTCACTGAGGAGTATTTAGCCTTGGAGGGTGGTCCCTCCTGCTTCCCACAAGGTTTCCCGTGTCTCGTGGTACTCTGGATCCTGCCAGCCTCTCATCAATTTCGCCTACGGGATTTTCACCCTCTCTGATCAGATTTCCCAAAACTGTTCGGCTATTGATTCGAGTACCTTATGCAGTCCACAACCCCGCGGTGCACGCACCACGGTTTGGGCTCTTTCCATTTCGCTCGCCGCTACTTTGGAAATCGAGGTTTCTTTCTTCTCCTCGGGGTACTTAGATGTTTCAGTTCCCCCGGTTCCCTTCCATACGTTATGGATTGGCGTATGGATACTTGAGGTTTGCTCAAGTGGGTTTCCCCATTCGGATATCTCCGGATCAATGGATATTTGCTCCTCCCCGAAGCTTTTCGCAGCTTATCACGTCCTTCATCGGCTCTCAGTGCCAAGCATCCACCCTGCGCTCTTAATGCTTGACCTGTATTCTTGGTCCGCTGCCATCATAGCGTTGATGACAGGCTTTTGTGTTCTCTGCTTTAAAAGCAATTGATTCAATAATCTTTCGATTATCTCTCTGGTTTGATAACATCACATGCTCTCACACATGATGCCTCGGATGTCTTTTCCTATCTCTAACGTTTTA
>NZ_QTVR01000064.1:0-663 GCF_003460685.1 Blautia sp. OF03-13
AAATCGGTATTTGAGGAGGCGAATGTAATGAAAAGTACGGACAAAATAATAGACTATTTGAAAAAGACTTATCAACCGGAATCGATAATTGTCTATGGTTCTTTTGCTGACGGAAGTGCAAATCTGAATAGTGACTTTGATGCACTTATTATTGCAGGAAAAGAAAAACTGCATGATTCATCTTTTGTTGATGGCGTTGTTCTTGATGTATTTATTTATCCGCCGGATCAGTTCCTGTCGGAGTACGACCCGGCTGAGTTTGCACAGGTGTGGGATGGGAAAATCATACTGGATAAAAACGGAATGGGTGGATGGCTAAAAAAGAATGTACTTGACTATATAGAACATATTCCCTTAAAAACGGCAAAAGATGTTTCGCAGGAAATTAAATGGTGTGAAAAGATGCTGTTACGCACAATGCGAGGAGATGTTGAAGGTTACTATCGTTGGCATTGGTTATTGTGTGACAGCCTTGAAATATATTTTGATATAAAAGGCATACACTATTATGGTCCCAAAAAAGCATTACATTTTATGGAAGAAAGCGATTCAGAAGCGTTTCATATATATTCGAAAGCCTTGTTGGAGTTTAATCAAGAAGGGTTATCCGACTGGATAAATTACTTGAAAACCATTTTTTAAGATTTACAATTTCAAGTTTGT
>NZ_QTVR01000065.1:0-646 GCF_003460685.1 Blautia sp. OF03-13
AGTATCAAATTATGATGGTAAATTTGTGGTTATGAGTTGTGAAATACAAGACGAAACAATTATTTTAAAAAAGGGTACATATAGTTAGAATATGACAGGGGTTTCAATTACATATCATAAATATGAGAAAGTAATTTGCGAGTAAAAAACAGTCCTAACAAAGTTGTGTGAAAGGACTGTTTTAGGTGTTAATTGAATTCATTCATAGCGTTCACATATTCCTGTAATCCATTAGGTTTACAAGCTAATTCAGCATATAGCAGAGGATTCTCATGTGCCAGTCGGTACAGATACACAATATCATCAGGCGTATCAAGCAAGACAGATGAATTATATTTTTTACAACTGATAGAAAGAGGTGTGCCAGTATATGTATCATTGATGGCATTAACAATAACGGAATCTGTATCAGGTTCATACATGCTAAACAGGTAACAAGGGTTATTTTGTTTCATGATGTTCTCCTTCCCACAGATACTTAGCACCGTCAAGTAGATCAATGATGGCTGTAAGCATATTGTTATAGTCGGTTTGAAGGTAAGCGCAAAATATTGCTACGTTACTCATGAATTACGCTTGCACCAAAATGATAGATGCAAGCGTTTTACTCTATTTTAGTTTTGACAGTTCGTTTTCGCAGTCTCGC
>NZ_QTVR01000066.1:0-610 GCF_003460685.1 Blautia sp. OF03-13
CTCGCCCCAAAGGGCGGTATCGCAAGCACTTTTGCTGGCCCGCTATAAAGCGGTACTACTCGAATCTTCTCGTCTCGATTCTTCTGCTTGCTCTTTTATATACTTTTGAACTGCTTCATCTGTTATATTGCCAATCGTTTCAACATAATATCCTCTAGCCCAAAATGCTTTATCCCATTTACTTTGTAACTCAGGATGCCTGTCATAAATCATTAATGTGCTTTTTCCTTTCAGATACCCCATAAAATCTGATACTCTGAGTTTTGGTGGAATTGCTACGCTTAAATGTACATGATCTATACATACCGCTCCTGCAATTATCTCTACATTTTTATACTGGCATAAAGTTGCTATTATCTCTCGGACATCTCTGCGTATTCTCCCATACAATACCTTCTTTCGGTATTTAGGAATAAACACAATGTGATACTGGCATTTCCAACGAGTATGTGATAAACTTTTATTGTCCATTTGGACCGCCTCCTTTGATTTTGAGTTTGGCTTGCGACACCATTCTCATTCTATCACAGGAGGCTTTATTTTGTTATCCTCACCACTTCCGACTACTCTATTCTCCCCAGCATAGCTGGGGGATTAGACTTTTCATTCA
>NZ_QTVR01000067.1:0-595 GCF_003460685.1 Blautia sp. OF03-13
GTTAAACAGGCAGGAAGAGGACTGGAAGCAACTGGGTGTCCCATTAAGCCGGGCTACGCTTGCTAACTGGATCATTTACTGTGCCGAGAATTATCTCCGTCATGTTTATGATTATTTTCACCGTCAGTTACGGATGCGTAAATATCTGATGGCAGATGAAACCCGGGTTCAGGTACTGAATGAGCCGGAGCGTAATCCTGAAACGGATTCCTGGATGTGGCTCTTCCGCAGTGGAGAAGACGGACTTCCGCCGCTCCTGCTCTATCATTATACAGAGACAAGGGCAAAGTTCCATGCAGCATCTTTCCTACAGGGGTTCAGCGGATATCTGGAGACGGATGGATATCAGGGTTATAATAATCTGCCGGATATCAAGCACTGTTCTTGCTGGGCACATGTGAGACGTTACTTCACAGATGCCATACCGAAAGGGAAAGAGTATGATTACAGCCTTCCGGCAGTGCAGGGAGTACAGTTCTGTTCCAGGCTGTTTGATTGTGAGCGGTACTCAAAAGCAAAAAATCACACTGCGGAGCAGAGAAAACAATTTCGTCTTGAAAAGGAGAAGCCGATACTGGAGGCATTCTGGAATTGG
>NZ_QTVR01000068.1:0-595 GCF_003460685.1 Blautia sp. OF03-13
CCAATTCCAGAATGCCTCCAGTATCGGCTTCTCCTTTTCAAGACGAAATTGTTTTCTCTGCTCCGCAGTGTGATTTTTTGCTTTTGAGTACCGCTCACAATCAAACAGCTTGGAACAGAACTGTACTCCCTGCACTGCCGGAAGGCTGTAATCATACTCTTTCCCTTTCGGTATGGCATCTGTGAAGTAACGTCTCACATGTGCCCAGCAAGAGCAGCGTTTGATATCCGGCAGATTATTATAACCCTGGTATCCATCCGTCTCCAGATATCCGCTGAACCCCTGTAGGAAAGATGCTGCATGGAACTTTGCCCTTGTCTCTGTGTAATGGTAGAGCAGGATCGGCGGAAGTCCATCTTCTCCACTGCGGAAGAGCCACATCCAGGAATCCGTTTCAGGATTACGCTCCGGCTCATTCAGTACCTGAACCCGGGTTTCATCTGCCATCAGATATTTACGCATCCGTAACTGACGGTGAAAATAATTATAAACATGACGGAGATAATTCTCGGCACAGTAAATGATCCAGTTAGCAAGCGTAGCCCGGCTTAATGGGACACCCAGTTGCTTCCAGTCCTCTTCCTGCCTGTTTAAC
>NZ_QTVR01000069.1:0-563 GCF_003460685.1 Blautia sp. OF03-13
GGCTTTCCATCTCTGTAAGTTGAAAACACATCCGTGCTAATCAGATTTCCCTCTTTCGTAATTGCATCCATAGGTGTATGACCTACAACCTGCAACAACTTACGTGGCTTATATAATCTCATTTTTGAATGCTGTGGTCTCAGCCAGATCGGCGATGCATCATTCCACATCTCGATTCTTCCGAGCTGATTAATCGTCTCTAGCACAGCATCCACATCATTATATTTTGCTCGCGGAACATATTCCTCTACAAAGAAATTCAGTACGCCTCCATGAGAAAAGAGAACATTGTCTATTCTCTGAACATATTTAATGGGATTATCTTCTGGAACAGCCTCTCGCAAATCCAACAACTTTCTTTGCACTGTCATTGAAGCCATGGAGCTATAACCGCTCTCCAGACAATGCCACAGATAACTCAAATCGTGATTCCCGTAGCACCAGGCTGTTTCCGGAAATGCTTTTGCAAACCGAATAGCCTCATCATAAGTTTCTTCATAAAGTCCGACATTATATTGCTTGTCCCAATCATCAGGGATGTCCATCAGACATACCGCTCGATC
>NZ_QTVR01000007.1:0-190196 GCF_003460685.1 Blautia sp. OF03-13
ACCCCTTGAAGACGACGAGGTAGATAGGGCAGGGGTGGAAGTGCCGTAAGGCATGGAGCTGACTGTTACTAATCGGTCGAGGGCTTGACCTGAATGGTTGTGTTCACAAGATGGAATGATAGATGTGTAGTGTATGCGGTTTTGAAGGTATATCAAATATCTTCAATTAAATAATCCTCGATAGCTCAATGGTAGAGCATTCGGCTGTTAACCGAAGGGTTGTTGGTTCGAGCCCAACTCGGGGAGTGAATGAGACCTGCAGGGATCCTGCAGGTCTTTTCGTATATTGAGTTGCCCTGTGTGATGTGATACAATAAGGCGTAGCTACTGTAAACGATGAAGGAGAAAAGAAAGATGAATGAAAGTTATACCAGTTTTGCCCAGGTATATGACATGTTCATGGACAACGTGGACTATCCTGCCTGGAGCAAATATCTGATTCAGCTTTTAAAAGAATATCAGGTGGAAGACGGACTGGTGCTCGATCTTGGCTGTGGAACGGGAAACATGACCGAGCTGCTCGCCAAAGAGGGCTACGATATGATCGGCGTGGACAATTCTGAGGATATGCTCGAGATTGCCAGTGAAAAACGCGCCGAGTCCGGCTTAAACATTTTATATCTGCTTCAGGATATGCGGGAATTTGAGCTCTACGGAACCGTGAAGGCGGTTGTGAGCATCTGCGATTCCATCAACTATATTCTGGAGGAAGACGATCTGCGGGAAGTCTTCTCACTCGTCAACAATTATCTGGATCCGAAGGGCATGTTTATTTTTGATTTGAATACCAAGTATAAATATGAACAGATGGGTGAGACTACGATTGCGGAAAACCGCGAAGAGGCAAGCTTCATCTGGGATAATTACTATGACCCGGAGGAAGAGATCAACGAATATGAGCTTGCCATTTTCATCCCGGAGGGAGAAGATTCCGATCTGTACCGTAAATTTGAGGAGGTACATTATCAGAGAGCGTACGATCTTGCGACGATCCGCCGCTTATTGGAAGAGGCAGGCATGGAGTTTGTGACGGCCTACGATGCATTCACAAAGGATGCGCCGAGACCGGAGAGCGAACGTATTTATGTCGTAGCAAGAGAAAAAGGAAAAAGTGAGAAATAGGAGAGAAACATGGATTATATTGTAAGAGCAACAGCGGCAGACGGACAGATTCGTGCGTTTGCAGCGACAACAAGAGAAACCGTAGAGACAGCACGCCAGGATCACAACACGAGCCCGGTTGCAACCGCAGCGCTGGGCCGCCTTCTGACGGCAGGTGCAATGATGGGCGTTATGATGAAGGGAGATAAAGACCTTCTGACCCTGCGCATCCATGCCGGCGGACCGCTGAACGGCATTACCGTAACAGCAGATTCCAAAGGAAATGTAAAAGGTTACGTCGGAAACCCGGACGTCGTGATTCCGGCCAACAAAAAAGGAAAACTTGACGTGGCAGGTGCTGTCGGCGTCGGATTCATGGATGTCATCAAAGACCTGGGACTGAAAGAGCCGTACGTCGGACAGTGCGTTCTGCAGACGAGTGAGATCGCAGAGGATCTGACCTACTATTTTGCAACGAGTGAGCAGGTTCCGTCCAGCGTCGGACTCGGTGTGCTGATGAACAAAGACAATACCGTCCGTCAGGCCGGCGGCTTTATCATTCAGCTGATGCCGTTCTGCGATGAGAAAGTCATTGAAAAACTGGAGCAGCGTCTGGCAGAAGTCAATTCCGTTACCGCATTCCTTGACGAGGGCCTGACTCCGGAGCAGATTCTTGAAAAACTGCTTGGAGACATGGACCTTGTGATCAACGATACCGTGCCGACCCAGTTTTACTGCAACTGCAGCCGTGAGCGTGTATCGAAAGCGCTGATAGCGGTCGGAAGAAAAGAACTGAACGAGATGATTCAGGAAGCAAAACCGGTGGAGCTGAAATGCCATTTCTGCAACAGCGCCTATGAATTTTCTACCGAGGATCTGAAAGAATTATTGCGTAAGAGCAAATAACAGTACTGTTTCAGGCGAAACGGAGGCTGTGAGAGCTTCTGTTTGCAGAAAATCTGTAACAGGGAACCAGATAGTGGAGGAAGAAAGAGATGAAACAGGGATTCGTAAAAGTTGCCGCCGCTTCCTGTGCGGTAGTGGTAGCGGATGTCAGAGAAAATACGAGAGTCATTCTGGAAACGATTCATAAAATGGAGGGCGAGGGAGCAAAGGTGATGGTGCTCCCGGAGCTGGCTCTTACCGGCTACACCTGTAGTGACTTATTCTGGCAGAGTCAGATGATTGATGCGGCGAAAGAAGGATTAAAGGAAATTGCCGATGGCACGAAAGAGACCGATGCGCTGATTTTTGTCGGACTGCCGTGGGAACAGGGCGGAAAGCTGTTCAATGTAGCCGCTGCGCTTTGTCACGGAGAGCTTCTCGGTGTTGTGCCGAAAAAGTATCTGCCGAACTATAATGAATTTTATGAGCTGCGTCATTTTGCGCCGGGAAAAGAAGCGGTGACAACAACGGAATTTTTTGGAAAAGAGGTTCCGTTTGGCATGAATCTGCTCTTCCAGTGTGAAAAAATGCCGCGTCTTAAAGTTGCAGCAGAGCTCTGTGAGGATCTCTGGACTCCAAATCCGCCGAGTGTGGCGCATGCGCTTGCAGGTGCGACAGTGGTCGTAAATCTTTCTGCCAGTGATGAAATGGTTGGAAAAGACAGTTACCGGAGAAGCCTTGTGAGCGCACAGTCGGCGCGTCTGATCTGCGGCTATATATACGCGACAGCAGGCGAGGGCGAGTCGACGACAGATCTTGTCTTTGGCGGACAGCATCTGATTGCTGAAAACGGAACCATTCTTGCCGAGGCAAAACGATTTGAGAATCAGATCATTTGCGCAGATCTCGACGTGGATCGTCTGACAAGTGAGCGCAGAAGGATGACCACGTATCCGGAGCAGAGAACCGATGGATATCAGGTCGTTCGATTTTCATTGGCAATAGAAGAGACAAAGCTGACCCGCTACTTCGATCCGCGACCGTTCGTACCGTCAGACAAGCATAACCGCGATCAGCGATGCGATGAAATTTTAAATATCCAGGCTATGGGACTGAAAAAACGTCTGGCGCATACCCATTGCCAGAGCGCAGTCATCGGTATTTCCGGCGGACTTGATTCGACGCTGGCGCTGCTCGTAACGGCAAGAGCATTTGATCTGCTTGGGATTCCGAGAAAGCAGATTCTGTCTGTGACGATGCCGTGCTTTGGGACGACGGACCGTACGTATCAGAATGCCTGTGAGCTGACAAGATGTCTTGGCGCAACCTTAAAAGAGATCGATATTAAGGAGGCAGTCAATCTTCATTTCCGCGATATCGGACAGAATCCGGAGAAACACGATGTGACGTATGAAAACGGACAGGCGCGTGAGAGAACGCAGATTCTGATGGATCTTGCCAACCAGTCCGGCGGTATGGTTATCGGAACGGGTGATCTTTCCGAGCTGGCACTTGGCTGGGCAACGTACAATGGCGACCATATGTCGATGTATGCCGTCAATGCGTCCGTACCGAAAACCCTGGTGCGCCATCTGGTGCAGTATTATGCGGACACCTGCGGGGAAAAAGCACTTTCCGATATCCTTCTGGATGTGCTCGACACGCCGGTCAGCCCGGAACTGCTGCCGCCGAAAGATGGTGTCATTTCTCAGAAAACAGAAGATCTCGTCGGACCGTACGAGCTTCATGATTTCTTCTTATACTATATGCTGCGTGTGACGTACGAACCGCTCAAGATTTACCGTGTGGCAAAACTTGCATTTGCCGGTGTCTACGATGATGCGACGATCTTAAAATGGCTGAAAACGTTCTACTGGAGATTTTTCGCGCAGCAGTTCAAACGCTCCTGCCTGCCGGATGGCCCGAAGGTCGGAAGCGTTGCGGTATCCCCGCGCGGCGACCTGCGTATGCCGAGTGATGCGTGCGTGAAGCTCTGGAGAGAGGAACTCGACCAGCTGTAAAAAACAAAACAGGAAATACGGAAAGAAACAAAGATAATCCAAATTGGTGCAGGGAATCAAATTTTGAGATGCACGACAGAAAAAAGGCTTCGGAGCAGAAGAATGCTTCGAGGCCTTTTTGCATGGAAAGATCAGGATTCTGCGGAGGAAGGATTTTGAGCCTGTTCGAGCGCCTGATTGATCGCGGAGACGAGCAGTTCGGAGGTGTAGCGGTCGTCCTCTCCGTAGATGAGGCCTTCCGTCGTCTGATTCACATAGATCTGGCTTGCGATGGAATCGAGCGCGGGCTCCATGAGCGGATACATGGCGGCGGTGGTTTCACTTAAGTTATTCAGTGAAATCGCGGTGATGCGGTCCTGCTCAACATTGACCTGCACATCGAAGGTCTGGTCGCCGAGGGAGATCGTGGAGGTGTAGATGCCGGGAATGTAGCGTGCATTTTCGGCGGAAGCAGCAGTGGTGACAGAAGGTTTTTTCGCAGAATCCTTCTTCCCGGAGAACATGATCAGAAACACCACGAGAAGAATCAGCGCGAGAGCAAGAAAAACAGCGGTGTAAACCACTTCTTTCATATGTAGTACAACAATTTTCGTTTTGGAACTCATGGGCGGGCACACTCCTTTTTGAAAAGCCGTCTGCGGGGCGGGAAGCGGGGGCGGAACAGGCGGGCGTTTTTACTATAATGTATGTGGGAAGAATGGTTTTTATGAAGGTTGTTCTACAGCAGGTTGATTGCATCAAAAAAAAGAGTCTGCTATACTGTAGCTATGTTTATTTTGGGGCAGAAATGGATCAGAACAGGAGGAGCAAGGTATGAGTCTGCAGTTTATTATGGGAAATTCGGGGGCCGGAAAATCGCGGTATGCGTATGAAAAAATCCTGGCGGAAGCGGCGCGCCACCCGGAGAAAAATTATCTGATTGTCGTGCCGGAGCAGTTTACAATGCAGACACAGAAAGAACTCGTGTCTCTGCATCCGGCGGGCGGAATTTTAAATATTGATATTTTAAGTTTTCAACGTCTGGCCTACCGTATTTTTGAGGAGACCGGAGGAAGCCTGTATCCGGTGCTTGAAGAGACGGGAAAAAGCCTCGTGGTGAAGCGCGTTGCGCAGGAAAAGAAAAAGGAGCTGACAATTCTTGGCAGCACGTTAAAAAGAACCGGTGCGGTTTCGCAGATGAAATCGCTGATTTCCGAGCTGAAGCAGTATCAGATTGCGCCGTCCGAGCTTGATACGTGGGCGGAAGAGACGGGAGAGAAAAAGCTGCTGGCGGCAAAGCTGAAGGACACCGGTGTGATCTACCGTGCGTTTGAGGAATATCTGGAAAACCGTTACGTGACGGCGGAGGATGTGCTGGAAGTTCTGGCGGGAAAGCTGGAAGAATCGGAGCTGATTAAAAACAGTGAGGTACTGGTGGATGGGTTTACCGGATTTACGCCGGTGCAGATCGGTGTGCTTGGAAAGCTGTTCCGGCTCTGTGCGAAGGTTTATGTGACGATTATTATGGATGAGCGGGAGGACCCGTATAAAAAGGCGATTCCGCATCAGCTTTTTGCGATGAGCCGCCAGCTTGTCCAGCAGCTCATGAAAGCGGCAGATGAAGCAGGGTGCCCGGTGGAGCCGGAAATCTGGGTCAGACGCTCGGGACATGGCCGTTTTCAGCCGGGAAGCACGATGGATCAGCTGGAGCAGAGACTGTTCCGGTATGGGAAGAGAGGATTTTCCGGAAATGGAATAGAAAAAAGACCGGAATCAGGAACGGAAGCAAAGACGGGAAATCCGGCAGCAGGACACGAGGCGAACCAGCAGGGAATCTATATCAGCGTAGCGCCGAATCCGCGTGCCGAGCTGGAAGAGACGGTGCGTCTGATCCGCCGCATGGTGCGCGAGGAGGGCATGCGCTACCAGGATTTCGCCGTTCTGACCGGAGATCTCTCCGTTTACGGTACGTATGCGCGGGAAATCTTTGAAAAATGCGGTGTTCCGTACTTCGTTGATGAAAAACATTCCGTCCTGATGAACCCGTTCGTCGAATTTCTGCGCGCGGCGATTGAGATGGTCGTGCAGAGCTTTTCCTACGAGAGTGTCTTCCGCTATCTGCGCTGCGGTCTTTCGAGTCTGAACCGTGAGGAGACAGATGCGATGGAAAACTATGTCCTGGCACTTGGCATCCGTGGGCTGAAAGCGTATGGGGAGACGTGGACGAGGGGTTACCGCGGCATCAAGCCGGATGAAGTGCCGCAGCGCAATCTTCTGCGGGAGAAGTTCTATGCCGAAGTGCAGCCGTTTGCGGAGCAGATGAAAAAGAAAGATGCCACTGTGCGGGAGCGGACCGAGGCGCTGTATGCACTGGCAGTGCAGAATCAGATGCAGCAAAAGCTCGAGGAGCGGCGGCAGCAGTTTGAGCAGCAGGGACAGGAGGCGTTCGCAAAAGAATACAGCCAGATTTACGGCATTGTCATGGAGCTGCTGGACAAAATTGTCGAGGTGCTGGGCGATGAGAAGATGACGCTGGCAGAGTATCAGGAAATTCTGGAAGCGGGATTTGCGGAGGCATCTGTCGGTATTATTCCGCCGACGGCGGACCAGGTACTGATCGGTGATAATGAACGGTCGCGTCTGAAGGACATCCGCGTGCTGTTTTTCGTCGGCGTGAATGACGGGCTGATTCCGCGCCACGACGCGGGCGGCGGCATTCTCTCGGAATATGACCGCGAGGAGCTGGAACGGGCGGATGCGAAGCTGTCCCCGACGGCGCGGGAGACGATGTATCAGCAGAAATTCCATCTCTACCGAAATCTGACAAAACCGTCGGAGCGGCTGTACCTTTCCTTTGCGAAAGCGGGCGCGTCCGGCGAGGCGCAGAATCCGTCGTATCTGATCAACGAAATACGAAAACTCTTCCCGGAGATTCCAGTGCGGGATATTGAAAAAGAGGAAAAACCGGAGGAAAAACTGGAAATGCCGCGTTCCGGCGAGGCACTGTTTCTGGAGGAGCTTGGCAGAGCGGCGGAGGGAGAGATCGATCCGCTGTTTGAGGAGCTTTACCGCTGGTATGCGGCGCACCCGGAGGCTGGAATTCCGGCGGAGACGTATCGAAAAGCGGCGTTTCTGCGGTGTGCGGACGGCGTAATCGGAAGGAGTGCGGCATCGGCACTGTACGGAGATACGTTAAAAAACAGTGCAACGCGGCTGGAAAAGTATGCGGCGTGTGCGTTTGCCCACTTTATGGAGTTCGGCCTTCAGATCCGCGAGCGGGATCAGTATGAGCTGAAAGCGGCGGATATGGGAACGGTCATGCATGAGGCGCTTGAGAAGTTTTCGAAAAAACTGCAGGAGAACGGTGAGACCTGGAAGACGGTGACCGATGACACGCGTGACCGTCTGATTGAGGAGTGTGTCGAGGAGACGATGGCGGACTATGGAAACACAATTTTTCAGAGTTCAAGCCGGAATCAGTACCGCATTATCCGCGTGAAGCGGATCCTGAAACGAACTGTCTGGGCACTGCAGCAGCAGATCCGGCAGGGAGAATTTGAGCCAGGGGAATTCGAGGTTTCGTTCTCGATGGAGGACTCGCTGTCGGCGATCAACATCGATCTGTCGGAGCATGAGAAAATGCGTCTGCGCGGACGGATTGACCGCGTGGATCTCTGCGAGACGGACGATAAGGTCTATGTGAAAATTATCGATTACAAGACGGGAAATACGTCGCTCGACCTGGTGGCGCTCTATTATGGACTGCAGCTGCAGCTTGCTGTTTATCTCGATGCGGCGGTGGAACTGGAGCAGAAAAAGCATCCCGGCAAGCAGGTGGAGCCGGCGGGCGTGTTCTATTATCATATTGATGATCCGATGCTCGATCAGGAGGAGGATGAGACCGACGAGGCGTGGGGCCGGCGGATGCTGAAAGCGCTGCGGATGGACGGTCTTGTGAATGCGGACCGGAAAGTTGTGGAGCTTCTCGACCGCGTGCTTGAGGACGGAACGACATCCGATGTGATTCCGGTTGGAAAGAAGAAGGATGGAAGTTATACGAGCTATTCGAAAGTAGCATCGCCGGAGCAGTTTGATGTGATCCGTACGTACACCAGAAAGAAGGTGCGTGAGATCGGCGAGGGCATTTTTTCGGGCAATGTAAAAATTTCCCCGTATCAGCGGGACGGTGCGACGGCGTGTGCGTACTGTGAATATCAGGGAATCTGCGGTTTTGACCAGAAAATTCAGGGATACGAGTACCGCAAACTGAAGGGCATGGACACGGAACTGCTGATGAAGGCGATGCAGGAGATAACACAAAGTGATCAAAAGGAGTGACTGCCTTCCGGAAAGGAAAGAGAAATGCAGTTTTCCATGTATGAGAAAGTAATCAGCCAGAAAGAAGAGGGAGAGATAAATGGCAGTAAAATGGACAGCGGAACAGCAGAAAGTCATTGATACGAGAGACCGGAATCTTCTGGTCAGCGCGGCGGCAGGTTCCGGAAAGACGGCGGTTCTGGTAGAGCGGATCCTTGCGATGGTAAAGGATCCTGTGCGTCCGATCGATGTTGACCAGCTGCTCGTTGTGACTTTTACGCGGGCAGCGGCAGGTGAGATGAAAGAGCGAATCGGCCGTGCGCTGCAGCAGAGTCTCGAGGAAGATCCTGAGGATGAGCATCTGCAGAGGCAGCAGACCCTGCTTCACCATGCGCAGATCAGCACGATTCACGGATTCTGTTCGTACGTTATCAAAAATTATTTTCAGATGATCGATCTTGATCCGGTGTACCGCATGGCGGATGAAGGGGAGATCCGTCTGATGAAAAGCGATGTGATCCAGAAGGTCATGGAAGAACGCTTTACGGAAAAGGAGTCTGCATTTACACGGTTTGTGGAGAGCTACGCGGCGGGAAAGCAGGATGACGGGCTCGATGCACTTGTGCTGAAACTGTATGAGTTTTCCATGAGCTATCCGTGGCCGGAGCAGTGGCTCGAAGAGTGCCGGGCGGCGTACCAGATGGATTCACCGGAAGCAGTGCAGGAGAGTATCTGGGTACAGGAGCTGATGAGCGAGGCGAAAAAGCGGCTCTCGAGTATTCTGGAAGGGATTCAGGAAAACCGGAAAACAGCAGTAAGCTCTGGAGGACCGTATTTATATGATGAGGCGCTGGCTTCTGACCAGCAGATGGTGGAAGAACTGCTGGAAACAGAATCGTTTGATGAACTGGTGCGCGCGATGGCCGGAATGAAGTTTAAAGCACTTTCGCGGAAAAAGGCAGACGATGTGAGTGAAACGCTGAAAGATCAGGTAAAGGCGGAGCGCGATGCATGCAAAAAGGAGCTGCAGAAGTTAAAAGAGCAGTTCTTTGAGAAGGACAGCGCTGCGATTGCGGAGGAGATTGCCGACTGCCGGGAGCCCATCGGGGTGCTGATTGATCTGACGGAGCAGTTTGCAAAAGCGTTTGCGGAGAAAAAACGGAGCAAAAATATTCTCGATTATGCCGATCTGGAACACTTTGCGCTTGAAATTCTCGTGCAGCAAAAAGACGGCTGCCTGGTGCGGACCGATGCGGCGCGGGAGCTGTCGGAGCAATTCCGGGAAATTATGATCGATGAGTACCAGGACAGCAACTTTATCCAGGAGGCACTGCTCTCTGCGGTGTCCGGTGAGGAGGACGGCAGGTGGAACCGGTTTATGGTCGGCGATATCAAGCAGAGTATCTACGGATTTCGTCTGGCGCGGCCGGAGCTGTTTCTGGAAAAATATCGCACGTATCAAAAAGACGGAGAAAGCCAGCAGAGGATTGATCTCGATAAAAACTTTCGAAGCCGGCCGGAGGTGCTTGCAGGGGCGAACTATGTGTTCCGTAAGCTCATGAGTCCGGAGCTTGGCGGCATTGCGTATGATGAGGCGGCGAGCCTCCATGCGGGTGCGGCGTTCCCGAAGAAAGAAGAGGGAAATACGGATCCGTGGCAGAGGGCATACGAAACGGAGCTTCTGCTGCTGGACGACCAGGCGCCGGAGCTGGAAGATGATAAATCCCGCGAGACGAAGATGGAAACGGAGGCGGCTGCCGTTGCGGCGCGCATCCGGGAAATGGTTGGAAATGAGGAAGTTGTGGATAAGGAGACCGGGGAATACCGGAAAATCCAGTACCGGGATATCGTCATTTTGCTCCGTGCGGTCAGCGGCTGGTCGGAGACGTTTTCGCGTGTGCTCCAGGCGGCTGGAATTCCGGCTTACAGTACATCAAAAACAGGGTACTTTTCCACGCAGGAAATTGTTACGGTGCTGAATTATCTGCATCTGTGTGATAATCCATGTCAGGAGATTCCATTTACGGCCATTCTGCGTTCCCCCATCTGCGGATGCACAGACACGGAGCTTGTAGCGGTGCGTTGTGTGGATAAAGACGTGAAAATTTACGAGGCATGTGGAAAATATGCGGCGATGGGGGATGATGAAGCACTCCGGGAGAAGCTGAGGAGGTTCCTTGCACAGCTCGAAACGCTGCGAAGCCGCGTGCCGTATACGCCGATCCATGAGCTGATCACACAGATTCTCGAGGAGACGGGCTACGGCGGCTATGCATCTGCAATGCCGGGTGGTGTGCAGCGGCGGGCAAATCTGGAGATGCTGGTGGAAAAGGCGGTGGAATTTGAGGCGACGAGTTACCGTGGACTGTTCAACTTTATCCGTTATATCGAGCAGCTTCAGAAGTATGAAGTCGATTTCGGCGAGGTGAATATTTACGGGGAGAGCGCAGACACGGTGCGTATCATGAGTATTCACAAGAGTAAAGGACTGGAATTCCCGGTTGTATTCCTCTCGGGCATGGGCAAATCGTTTAACCAGATGGACAGCCGTGCGGCGCTTGTACTCCATTCCCGGATGGGCATCGGCGCGGATGCGATCGATCCGGAGCACCGCGTCCGTCAGGCGACACTGCCGCGGCAGATCATCCGGCAGAGCATGAAGCTGGAAAATCTGGCGGAGGAGCTGCGGGTGCTTTACGTTGCCATGACGCGCCCGAAGGAGAAGCTGATTATGACGGGCATGGCGTCGAAGCTGGAGAGCCGCGTGAAGCAGTGCGCGGCACATGCGGGGCGGCAGGAGGAGCTGCTGTCATATCAGACATTGAGCAGTGCATCCGGGTATCTCGACTGGATTTTGCCGGCATTTTCGAGAAACCGGTGTTTCGACGGGCTGTATGAACAATTCGGTCTGGCAGGGAATGCGGACAATCCGCTGTATGCAGAGAAAATTCCGGTAACGATCCGCCTTGTATCACCGGCAGGACTTGTTGAGGGAGAGGTGCTGCATCAGATGGAGCGCGCGGTGAATGAGCAGAAAATCATGGAAATTCCGAAGCAGCCGCCGAGAGAAGCGGCGCTGAAGGAACTTGTGGAGGAGCGGTTTGCCTACCAGTATCCGTATGAGAAGGAAAAACAGATTCCGGTAAAGGTTACCGTTTCACAGCTGAAGAAGGCCGGGATGGAGGAATCCGAGATCGGAAAAGAGCTGTTCGCGCAGGAAGAACTCGTACCAATTGTGCCGGGCTTTCTGAAAAAGGATCATGTTGCGGCTCTGACGGGCTCTGACCGCGGAACGGCGTACCACCGCCTGCTGGAATGTCTCGATTACCGCAGAGCGTACAGCATCACAGAGCTGATGGCACAGACGGAGGAATTGATTGCAGAAGGAAAGATGACGAAAGAAGCAGCGGAATGCATTTATTTCAAATCAATCCTCGCTTTCGCAAAAAGTCCGGTTGGAATGCGGATGCGGAATGCCTTTTTGAATGAAACCCTGAAACGGGAGCAGCCGTTTGTGATGTCCGTTCCGGCAAGTGAGGCAGATCCGTCCTATCCGGAAGATGAAACCATTCTCGTGCAGGGAATCATTGACGCATGGTTCCCGGAGGGGGATGAGATTGTTCTTGTGGACTACAAAACGGACCGTGTGAAAGAAGTCGGGGAGCTGAAAAAGCGGTATGAAAAACAGCTCGCCTATTACCAGCAGGCACTGGAGCGGACGACAGGGAAGAAAGTGAAAGAGAAAATTATTTATTCGCTGGCACTGGATGAAGAGTTGGTATTGTAGGAAAAAACTACTAGAAAAAACAACTGTCAAAACAGGGATAAAGTATGATATCATAGTTGAGAAACAAACAGGTATTGAGAAATAAAGAGAAAAAAGGAGATTCAGCGATGATTCGAAAAATTGTTCAGATAGAGGAAGACAGATGTACAGGATGCGGGCTTTGTGCGCATGCCTGTCATGAAAGTGCGATTGCGATGGTTGACGGGAAGGCAAAGCTGATCCGGGATGACTACTGCGACGGATTCGGTGACTGCCTGCCGGTCTGTCCGGCAGATGCGATTTCGTTTGTGGAGCGGGAGGCGCTGCCGTATGATGAGGAGGCGGTAAAAGAGAACCAGCGGAAGGCAAAAGAGGCGGCCGGACAGGAGAATACCGGAGCAGGAAAAGCAGGTGAAAACAGCTGGGCGATTGACCGTGCAGATGCGCAGGAAAATTCTGCAGCAGTTCCGTCCCGGCTCCGCCAGTGGCCGGTGCAGATCAAGCTGGTGCAGGAGCGGGCTTCGATGTTTGCAGGAGCAGACCTTCTCGTTGCGGCGGATTGTACAGCGTATGCGTATGGAAACTTCCACCAGGATTTTATTCGGGATCATGTCGTTCTCGTAGGCTGTACAAAACTTGACGATATCGATTATTCCGAGAAACTTGCGCGGATTTTCATGCGGAATGATATTAAGAGTATCACGGTTGCACGCATGGAGGTTCCGTGCTGCGCAGGAATGGAGCGTGCCGTGAAGATGGCGCTGAAAGAGAGTGGAAAGAAGATTCCGGTGAAAACCGTGGTGATTTCTACGGAGGGGGAAATTTTGTAGAAAATCAGATATAGTAATTAGCGTGTGCCCTTAAAAGTATTTTTACAATTGGTACATTCTGCTTTGTGGAATATGTAAGACGAAAAAAATGAAAAGCTCGGTAAGAGGTATTAGAAAAATAAGTATGACGAAGATACAAAAGGAGCTTCTTGGTGCGCTGATCGGTCTGGCCCGGTCGGTAGATGGAAGAGGAGAAGCAGCAAAAGGTGAATCGCAGGAGTTTTCCAGCGGTGACAGCAATGGTCACCGCCCGGACAAAGCCACGCATGAGATTCTGCTTGGCGGAATTTGTGCGGCAAATCCGGAAAAAGAGCTGAGGGAAGAAGAGGGGAAATCCTGGATTGTACGCGTGGAGGCAGAAAAGAACCGTCTGAATCCGGATTGCGCAGTGTGCAAGGGAAAATGCGGCAGAACAGATAACTATGATCTCGAAGAAATGGAGACAGATGAACCGTCGGATCGGGCACGAAAAGAGCAGATTCTTGCGGAATTGTTTCCGATGGCAGAAAAACTGCAGCAGCTTCGGAAAGAAACAAAAGAGCAAAACGAAGAATTGCAGGGGGCGGTTAATTTTTTGTATAAGGCATTGTTTGCGATTGGAAACTATGTCGGGGAAAAGAGTCTGCAGAGCGTGGTGCAGGAGATGAATAACCTTTTTGTTAAATTGGAAAATGTATTGAAATAAGTAGAAAATAAGAAAAATCCTCTGTCCGGAGTGTATAAAAAACCCCGGAAACAGGGGATTTTTTGCGTTCTGCGCCAAGTGCATAAAACGTATTATCGCGTTTTCACAAAGTTTTGCAAAAGCAGACAAAATTGCAGACAGGCGCTTGCAACAGAAAAATGAATAGGTTATAACATTATAACAAGGTGGCAGGAGAACCAATACAAAGAAATGAGATCCTAGTGGCATATAAACAGAAAGAATACAGGGAAAAGATGAAAAGGGACGGAAGCGGGATGGAGAAGAAAAAATATATCCTTCTGGATGTTGGCGGAACGGAAATCAAAGGAAGTGTGTCGGACAGAAATGGAGTAAGAACAAAAATCCGGAAATTTCCAGCACAGGCGCAGAAGAGCACAGAGAAGATTCTGGACAATTTTGCAAAGATCTGCCGGGAACTGATGAGAGAAGCAGACGGAAGTGTTGTCGGAGTTGGGATGGCGATTCCGGGTCCGTTTGATTATGAAAATGGAATCAGCCGGATGCAGGGACTGAATAAGTACGATGCCATTTACGGGATTCCACTGGAAAGAGAAATCAAGGCGCGCGTGCCGGAACTTGGATCAGCACGATTTTTGTTTTTACATGACATTGAAGCATTTGCACTGGGAGAAAGCTGGTACGGAAACTGTCGTGATGCGGATAAAATTCTGTGCGTCTGCATCGGAACCGGCGCCGGGTCGGCTTTTGTAGAAAACGGGAAAACGGTGAAAACAGGAAAAGGTGTGCCGGAAAATGGATGGATTTATCAACAGCCGTTTGGAGATTCCATTTTGGACGATTATCTTTCTGTGCGCGGGCTGGAGCAGATTAGCCTGGCTGTGACAGGAAAAGTGTGGAGTGGAAAAGAATTGTATGGTCTGGTAAAAGCGGGAAACATGGAGGCAGAAGAAGTCTGGAGAAGATTTGGAGCAGATGTGGCGGCTGGCCTTCTTCCTGTGCTGGAGGAATATCAGCCGGATCTGCTGCTTCTGGGCGGACAGATTGCAAAAAGTTTTTCCTGGTTTGGAAAAGAACTGGAAAGAGAGTGCGAGAAAAGAAAGATTCGGATTCAGATAGAAACGGAAACATCCGGCCGTGCCATGGAAGGCCTGTTGTCACAGTTTCCTGAAAAAACACAATAGAGCAAAAATATTTTCAGAAACAAAAATACAATGCTATGGAGAGAAAAGAAGAAGGAGAAACTGCAAAAATGGATAGAAATCCGGGAGCACCGCCGCTGTATGCGCAGCTGGAACAGATTCTGAAACAGCAGATCGAATGCGGCACGTACAAAAAAGGAGATTTTCTGCCAACAGAAAAAGAGCTGATGGAAAAGTACGAGCTTTCGCGTGTGACAGTACGCCAGGCGATGACGAATCTGGTACAGAGCGGTTACGCCCGTGCACGGCGCGGCATCGGAACAGATGTTGTCTACGAGAAAGTCGAAGAGCAGATGGAAGGTGTCATCAGCTTCACGGAAGAAATGAAAAAGCATCACATCGAAATGCAGACAACATACTGCAAGATGGAACTGATAAGTCCCGGGGAAACGGTAGCAAGAAGTTTGCAGATTCCATTGACGGAGCCATGTTATTGCCTGAAACGTGTGAGGAATGCTGTGGGAAAACCCATGGTCTATACCATTACGTATCTGAAAAAAATCTGCGAACTGCCAACAGAGCCGGAGCCATACATGGAATCGCTGTATCAGTATCTGCGGGAGGAACATGGAATCTATATTGAATCCGGCCGGGATACGCTTGAGGCGGCACTTCCATCGGAAGAGGTGCAGAAAGCACTGAAAATTGATGCGCAGATGCCTATTTTTATCCGGACACGGCAGACATTTCGGAAGGGCGGCGAGGTTTTTGAATATTCGATCTGCTATTATCCGGGAAATCGTTATAAGTACACGGTGGAACTGTAAACATATGACATATAAAAAAACAAAACTGGACAGAAGTGCGAAATCCGCCAGATGCGAAAGCGTTGAAACAAAGATGATAGGTCTGATCGGCGCAGGAAACAACCCAATGGATGGAAGAAAAATTAAGAAAAGGAAAAGAATCCAAATGAATTTAAAAAAGAAATATGGAAACTACGAATTACATCCGCAAATGAAGATCACAGGATACGAAAATGAAATCTGGGATGAAAAAAAGGAGATCATCGAAGAATTAAAACGGGCGGTTCAGGAAAAACAGAAAGAAAAGAAAACCTGTATTCTTTCCTTTGATCTGTACCCGGGTGTACGAAAAGAAGAAATGATGGAACTGGCCAATGCGCTGCAGCCGGACCGGATTTTTGATATCGAAGACTGCGCAAAAGACGAAGAAACGCTGTTAAGAGAATTTAACGATTACATCACCGATGACCGTGTTTTCGGCATTATGTGTCATAAAACCATAGACACCTGGTTTGAGAGCGAAAAGCTGGAAACCATGAAAAAAGCAATTGAGACAGAATGTGCGGAAGAAAAAGATACAAACGGTGGTCTGATCGTGATCGTTGGTACAGCGACAGAGCTTCTGGCCGAGGCAGATCTACTTGTTTACTGCGATCTGACCCGCTGGGAAATTCAGCTCCGCTACCGGAGCGGCATGCCAAACTGGCACAGTACCAATTATAATGATCCGATCCTGACGAAATATAAACGGGGATTTTTCATTGAATGGCGTCTGGCGGACCGCTATAAAAAAGAGCGGTATGAAAAATTCACGTATCTTCTGGATACGGAGAAAGAAAATGCACCGGTTCTTACAACGGGAAATGCCTTCCGAGGCGCACTGCAGCAGCTTGCCAGAAAGCCATTTCGTATGGAGCCGTATTTCGACCCTGGCGTATGGGGCGGTCAGTGGATGAAGGAAAACTTTGGTCTGGATGCATCGAAGGAAAATTTCGCGTGGAGCTTTGACGGAGTTCCGGAGGAAAACAGCCTGAATCTGGAAATCGGCGGAAAAGTCTTAAAAGTACCGGCACAGGATCTTGTCTTCTATGCGCCGCATGAACTGCTGGGTGAAAGAGTCCACGGCCGGTTCGGCGCAGAATTCCCGATCCGTTTTGACCTGCTGGATACGATGGGCGGTCAGAACCTTTCCCTGCAGGTACATCCGCTGACCGAATATATCTATGAAAAATTCGGCATGCCATATACGCAGGATGAGAGCTACTATCTTCTGGATGCCGATGAAGATGAGGAAACGTATGTATACCTCGGCCTCAAAGAAGGTGTGGATAAAAAAGAGATGGGGCGGGAACTTTGTGCAGCAGAAAAAGGAGAAGAACTTTTCCCTGCGGAAAAATATGTCAACAAAATTCCGGTCAAAAAACACGATCATGTGCTGATCCCGGCAGGAACGGTGCACTGTTCCGGAAAAAACACGATGGTGCTGGAAATCAGTGCGACACCGTATATCTTTACCTTCAAACTCTGGGACTGGGGCCGCCTTGGCATGGATGGACTGCCGCGTCCGATCCATCTCGACCACGGTATGAAAAGTATCCAGTGGAACCGCGATACCAAATGGGTGTACGACAATATTGTCGGCCAGACCAGAACGCTGGAAAAAACAGAAAACTGTGAAGTAGAGCGCACCGGACTGCACAGCCGCGAGTTTATCGACACAATCCGCTATACACTTTCCGGGCCGCACACCGTCTCGATGGATGACACGGTTCATGTGATGAATCTCGTGGAGGGACGAAGTGCCCGCATCGAGAGCATGGATGGCAGCTTTGCACCGTTCACGGTACATTACGCAGAAACCGCCATCGTTCCGGCAGCGGTCGGAACATACCGGATTGTACCGGAAGAGGGCGAAATGATTAAAATGCTGGTAGCATCTGTGGGGTAAAGAGAGATAAAAATTTTGAACAACATAGAACAGGAAAAGGAGAAATTATCATGACACACAAAATCAGAGAAGTCTACATTGTACATCATTCCCATACCGATGTGGGTTACACCGATCTGCAGGAACAGGTTATTTATAACCAGGCAAACAACATCCGCCGGGCAGTCGAACTGATTGAAAATGGAATCAAAAACAACACAACCCAGAAAGATCTGAAATGGAACTGTGAGACATGGTACTGCGTGGAGCAGTTTTTCAAAATGGCAACGGAGGAAGAAAAAGAAAAGTTTTTCGATCTGGTAAAAAAAGGAAACATCGGTCTGTCTGCCAATTATCTGAACTTTAATGATCTTGCCGACTGCAAATATCTGAAAGAAAAAATCCATACGATGCAGGAAATCTGCGGCGAAAAAGGAATCCAGATCAAAACAGCCATGATTGCAGATATTAATGGTATCTCCATGGGACAGCGCGATGCCCTGATCGAAAACGGAGTAGAATTTTTGTATACCAATATCCATACCCATCACGGCATGTATCCGCTGTATCAGAACCAGAAACCGTATTTCTGGGAAAATGAGAACGGACAGCGTCTGCTGGTATGGAATGGTGAGCATTATAACCTGGGAAATGCCCTCGGCATCGTCCTGAATAAAAATGTTAACTTTATGACAGAAAATTACTTCGGCAAAAAGAATGGTGATGTGACAGGACTTCTGGAAAATCTGCACACGAATCTGGCTGCGAGCATAAAGGAATATGAAGAAAACGGTTATCCGTACGATTTCTATATCACCAGTGTTTCCGGCGTTTTTTCGGATAATGCGCCGATCAACCCGGCCATTGCAGATACGGTTGCGCTGTTTAATGAAAAATATGGCGAAGAAGTCACCATGCATATGGTGACGCTTCAGGAATTGTATGACAAAATCCGGGATAAAGTGCAGGATGCACCAGTGTATCGGGGTGCCATCAATGACTGGTGGGGCAATGGCGTTGGAAGTACACCATATGCGGTAAAACATTACAAAGAAGCCGTACGACTGAACCATATCTGCGACCGACTGGAAGAAAAAACAGGGGTACATAACGAAGAACTGATCCAGGCTTATGGCGACAATTCTCTTTTGTATGCAGAGCATACCTGGGGTCATTCTGCTACGGTAACGAATCCGTACGATACCATGGTAACAAATCTGGATATGCGGAAAAACAGTTATGCATCCAAAGCACATGAGGCAGCAGCGATGCGTAAAAATGAGCAGTGCCATAAACTGGGTGATATTCTGCGCTATTATAATCTGTCCGGTAAAGTGAAGGCGGTCTCCACAAGCCATCAAAAGAGAGTATTTCCGGTAGAATTTTACGTAGAAACTTTAAGTCTTTCTGCAGTTAAAGTAACCGATGACAAAACAAAACAGGAGATGGAAGTGCAGCTGTCGGCGCATCCGCGCGGAGTGCTGGTGAGCTTTCTGGCCGAATTCGAGCCGATGGAAGAAAAAACATTTACCTATGAAGAGCAGCCGGCTCCATCCCAGACGCTGTTTACCAGAACGGCCTGGGTGGGCGCAGAGCGGGTACGTGATATTGTGAACACGTACGATCCGGAAAGTTACAAACTGCCTTACGGTCTGGAAAATGATTTCTTCCAGATCAAATGGAGAGTCGGAGAAGGCATCACATCCTTCTATAATAAAAAAGCAGGAATAGAAATGTGCAAATCCGGTCTGGAAACATTCTTCACGCCGGTTTATGAACGCACCGAAATACGGAAGGGTGTTTATGCGGAACGCAGTCTGATCGGAAGAAATATCCGCGGACTTCACGCAGAGCAGTATCAGGGTGACCTTACGGATGTGAAAATTCTGGATCACGGACCGGTGTTTACCAAAGTAGAACTGATCTTTACCCTGGAGGGAACGTATCACAGCAGTGTTGTGATCAAAATGTACCGTCATCTTCCGAAAATTGAGTTTTCTTACCGGGTAGCCAAAACATTAAGCGAGGATATCGAAAGCCTGTACCTTCCGTTATCGTTAAATCTTCCGGATGCGGAAGTGATGATCCAGAACGGAGGTGTTACCATGCGCCCTGGTATTGATCAGCTTCCTGGCACCAATATGGAATACTATATTGCGGATGAAGGGCTCGTTTACCGGACAAAAGATCAGACGATTCTGGTTAATACTTTTGACACACCGTTACTTTACATGGGGGAGATGGAATCCCACCCAATCCTTCTGTGCGATAACAAAGAGGAGAATAATAAACGGCCGGTTTACAGCTGGATTATGAATAACACATGGGAAACAAACTTCAAGATGGACCTGTCCGGATTCAGTGAGTTCCGTTATGGAGTGGAGATTGTGGAGCAGGGAACCGCAGAGAAAGATATGGAAAGCCTGTCAGATAATGACAAGGGTGTGGTTACCTTTATTTGCGGGTAATCATTGTTCCGCGGTTTTACGGCGGTGTCAGGCAATGAGGCCATGGCTGTCTGGCGGTAGTATGAAAAACAGCAGAAGATGAAAAAAGACAGCGGGGAGTATGACAATTAGACGAAAAAATCAGACTTTCCGCTGCTTTTTCGTTAAAAATGAAAACAGGCGAAAAAGTACTGCGTTAATATTAAGATGTTATGTGACTTAACACAAGAACACAGATTTTCTGTCTAAAAAATCAAAAGAAACAGAAGAATACTCCTCGATCTATACAAATTAGGACTGGAAAATAAGAATTTTAATATACAAAATAACGAAAAGGCTATTGACAATCTTTCTAAAAGATGTTAACATCTAAACACAAGTTAAGAAACAAATAGAGGGCTGTTGGTAACATGGCAGAGAGAAAATCAGTATCCATGCAGGATCTGGCAGATAAGCTGGGCATCAGTAAAGTAACAGTTTCCAAGGCGCTGAACGGAAAAGACGGCGTGGGAGAAGAACTGAAAGAAAAGATTTTTGCGCTTGCGAGAGAATCCGGTTATGTCCTTCCGGACTACGGAAAACGGAAGAGCAAAAAAGTCGGTATCATCATGAGTCCGCGGTTCAGCTCCGGAGACGAAGGAAAATTTTATATGGCAATGTACGAGCGGATCATCTACGAGCTGCAGAGAGCATCCTGCTCGAGTATCATGATTTCTCCGACAACAGCAACACTCCCGTCGGACATGAACACGATACAGACCAGAGGGCTGTTCGACGGCCTGATCTTTCTTGGTATTCTCGATAAGGGTGTCCGGGAGCAGATTGCACAGATTGATCTCCCGAAAGTGTATGTGGACATCTACGATCGAACCCACAAATCCGATTCCGTCATCACCGAGAATATTTACAGCTCCTATGAGCTGACCAATTACCTGATCCAGCAGGGCCACACAGACATCGGATTTGTCGGAACCGTAGGAAGTACAACCAGTATTTCCGACCGATATCTCGGATATCTGCGGAGAATGCTGGAGGAGGGAATTTCCCCGAAAAATGAGTGGAGAATCCCGGACCGAAGCGATGAAGCATTGCCATTCCGCTTTTGCTACCGGAGAAGCTGCCCACCGCATTTGTCTGTAACTGCGATGCCACCGCATTCAAATTAGTGCAGGCATTAAAAGAGCGTGGAATCTGCGTACCGGAGGATGTTTCCGTGACCGGTTTTGATGATTCCATTTATGCACAACTGTGCAGTCCGCCGCTCACCACGGTTGCGGTTGACACCGACGCGATTGCACGTCTTGCGGCAAAACGTATGATCAAACATATGAATGAACCGCAGAAAAAGAGCGGCGAGGTATACCGCATTCCCGGAAAGATTATTTACCGGGATTCCGTTTGTAAGATAAACGGATAAAGTGATAAGCCCGAGCAATCGGGAGAAGGAGGAAAAAATCTTGAGTAAACCAAGCAAAAAGAAAAAAGGACGCTGGACCAAGAATGACACGGAGCTGACCGTCATGGCGCTGCCGACCACCATCTGGTATATTCTGTTCTGCTTCCTGCCTATGTTCGGTCTGATCATTGCGTTCAAGAATTACAAAATCACCGGCGGAAAGAGTTTCATTTATAACCTGCTCCACAGTGACTGGGCCGGCTTCAAAAACTTTTCGTTCCTGATCAGATCCAACGACCTGTTCGTCATCCTGAGAAACACAATCCTGTATAACCTTGCATTTATCGTTCTTGGTATGGTATTTTCCGTAGGACTGGCTATCATGATCAGCCTGCTGCACAACAAAAGAGCGTCGAAGGTATATCAGACGATGATGTTCTTCCCATATTTCATGTCATGGGTTGTAGCTTCCTACTTCCTGGATGCATTCCTGAACCAGGACAACGGTCTGATCAACAGTATAATGAGAAATGCAGGCAAGGAACCGATTCAGTGTACATGAGTGCCGGTGTATGGCCATTTATCCTGATCTTCATGTATCTGTGGAAATCTACCGGATACAACATGGTTATCTACCTGTCCAGCATTTCCGGTATTGATACCACACTGTACGAGGCAGCCGTTATGGACGGCGCCAATAAGAGACAGCAGGTATGGCACATTACCCTGCCTTGCTTAAAGAGTGTCATCATCATGATGTTCATCCTGAATGTCGGAAAGGTCTTCTACTCCGACTTCGGACTGTTCTTCCAGCTTTCTCAGGGAGCAAGCGGTTCGATCTTCAAAACGACAGCAACTATCGACACATATGTATACAACGCACTGCAGTCTTCCACTCCGATCGGAATGACTTCTGCGGCAACATTCTTCCAGTCTGTTGCATGCTGCATCACCATCCTTCTTGCCAATGCCATTGTGAAGAAGATTGATGAAGACAGCGCGATTATTTAAGGAGGTACAAAAATGGCAAAAAAGAAAAAAGATCTTGATCTGGCTTCCTCTTCACATTTAAATCAGATCCAGGGATCTACAAATGCAATTTTCAATGTTATTTTTGTGATCCTTGCCCTGGCCTGCATTATCCCGGTGGTATTCATCTTCATGATCTCGATTTCTTCCGAGCATTCGATCAAGATGAATGGCTACCAGTTTATCCCGAGTGCATACTCGCTGGATTCCTACAAATTCCTTCTTCGGGAAGGACAGATGATTGTGACTGCACTTGGCGTTTCCGTTGCGGTAACGGTTATCGGTACGGTAATCGGAGTTGCCCTTACGATGCTGATGGGTTACGTTCTTTCCAGAAGCACCTACAAACTGAACGGATTCTTCACCATGGTCGTTTTTATTCCAATGATCTTCAATGGTGGTATGATTTCTTCTTATGTAGTTAACACACAGTTCCTCAACCTGAAAAACAGTATCTGGGCGCTGATCCTTCCGCTTTGTGTTTCTTCGTTCAACGTTGTTATCTGTAAAACGTTCTTCAAGACCAACATTCCGGAATCCATCATTGAGTCGGCACAGATCGACGGAGCAACCCAGTTCCAGATTTTCGGAAAGATCGCCCTGCCGCTGTCGAAACCGCTGATGGCAACGATCGCCCTGTTCCTCACCTTCGGTTACTGGAACGACTGGTTCCAGTCTTCCCTGTACATCAGCGATACCAAGCTGTATTCCCTGCAGGCTCTGCTGGATCACGTACAGAGAAATATTGAGGTGATGGCAAACAACCCGTCTCTTGGCGTTACCACGGCACAGTACATGAACTCGATGCCAAAAGAGGGCGCCCGTATGGCGATGGCAATCATCATCATCATCCCGATCGCATGCTGCTATCCGTTCTTCCAGAAATACTTCATTTCCGGTCTGACGGTCGGTGCGGTAAAAGGCTGATCGACCATTTACCTTTATGGATCTCATACTGAAGCAAAAGGCTTCGGTTAAGGATAATTTCAACATTCTATATTTTATATCAGGAGGATGCTACAATGAAAAAGAAACAGTTTTTAGCTCTTGCACTTTCTGCTGTTATGGCCGGTGGCATGCTGGCAGGCTGCGGAAGCAGCAACGGAAGCAGCAGCTCTTCAAAGAGTGATGCAAAAGATGAAGTTGTTACACTGAAATGGATTCAGGTTGGTAACGGAATGCCGAAGGATTATGATGAGTGGCTTGCACAGATCAACCCATATCTGGAGGAGAAAATCGGCGTTAATGTAGACATGGAAATCGTTCCGTGGGGTGACTGGGATAACAGAAGAAGCGTTATCACAAACTCCGGCGAGTATTTCGATATCCTGTTCACCGACCAGAACCGTTACTCTTCTGAGGTGAACACCGGCGCACTGATGGACATTACAGATCTGCTCAAAGACAACGCTTCCGAGCTGTATGACATGATTCCGGAAGATTACTGGAAAGCAGTAGAAGTAAATGGAAAAATCTACGGCGTACCGACCTACAAAGACAGCTCCCTTTCCGAGTACTTTGTATGGGATCAGGATATTGCAGACAAATATAACATTGATGTAAATTCTGTAACAGATTTCAATACTCTGTACGATGCTCTGAAGACAGTAAAAGAGGGCGAAGGCGGATCTCCGTACTTCATGTCCAAAAATGGTGCAAACTTCCTGCTGAACCTGAACTACGATGATTTAAGCTCCGGACTTCCGGCAATCGGCGTTAAATACGGCGATGACAGCAAGACCGTTGTCAATCCGCTGGATGACGAAGAAATCCTTTCCAACCTGGATATCGTTCGTAAAATGTATCAGGAGGGCATCATCAACGGAGACGCTCCGACAGCAGATGATTCCAGCAAATACGCAATGTTCTTTGTTGCACAGGGATGGAGCGGCGCTGCAAAAACAACATGGGGTCCGAACAATGGTATCGCCAATTGTTCAGCAGTACAGTATGGCAACACAGTCGTTTCCAACACAACTGTACGTGGTTCCATCAATGGTATTTACTCCGGATGCAAGCACCCGGACAAAGCACTTCAGCTTCTGAACCTGGTAAATACGGATTCCAAAGTACGTGACTGGTTCTACTATGGAGCAGAAGGAAAAGACTTCGAGTACACCGATGACAATAAGGTACACCGCCTGACCACTGACTGGGGTATGGCCGGATATACCCAGGGTACTTTCTTCAACGTAACTCAGACAGACGATGTTGACTTCAACCAGTGGGATGAAGTAGAAGAGCTGAACGAGAAAGCAACTCCGTCTGAGATGCTTGGATTCAACCTGGATACCTCCAACATCGAAACAGAGCTTGCAAACTGCCGTGCCGTATATGAGAAATACTATTCTGAGTTATTCACCGGCGCACAGGATCCGAGAGAGCTTGTAAAAACAATCGATGCAGAGCTTGAGACCGCAGGCTGGGAGACCATCCGCGAAGAAGCTCAGAAACAGATTGACGCACAGAAATAAGTCTGATACATTAATTTTATAAGAACTACAACAGGGCATTTTCGATTGCGGAGATGCCTGTTGTAGAATAACGGGAAATGAGAAAAATTGAGCGAAAGGATGAAAAAAGAATGAAAGAGACCTTACCAAAGTCCATTCAGGAGCTGATTTTAAGCCTGAGAGAAAAACTGAAAGACGAGCCGGAAATCGTTGATATGTTTGAACGATGCTACTCCAATACCCTCGACACAACCGTAAAGAAAATGGAGGACGGCAGCACCTACGTCATCACCGGAGATATCCCGGCCATGTGGCTGCGTGACTCGGTAGCACAGCTGCGCCCGTACCTTGTTCCGGCGCAGAACGACCCGGAGCTGGCTGACCTGATCGCAGGCCTGATCCGCCGCCAGTTTATGTGCATCAACATTGATCCATACGCAAACGCATTCAACGAAGGACCGAACGGCAACTGCTGGGAGAAGGACGAGACCGATATGGGACCGTGGATCTGGGAGAGAAAGTATGAGATCGATTCTCTCTGCTATCCGCTGCAGTTCTCCTATCTGTTCTGGAAGAACACCGGAAGAACGGATCAGTTTGACGAGGTTTTCTGGGAAGGTGTTGACAAAATCCTGACTGTATTTGAGACTGAAATGAACCACGAGGAGAAATCCCCGTACAGCTTCATCCGTAAAAACTGCTCCTACACCGATACGCTTTCCCGCGATGGAAAAGGTGCGCAGGTAAAATCCGGCATCGGCCTGATCTGGTCCGGCTTCCGTCCAAGCGATGATTCCTGCCGTTACGGTTATCTGATTCCGTCCAACATGTTTGCGGTTGTCGTTCTGAATTATCTGAAGGAGATCGCAGATTTCGTCGGCGGAAAAGAGGAGATTGCGAAGAAAGCAGAAGAGATGGCAAAGACCGTAAAACAGGCCATTGAGACTTACGGTACCACCCATATCTGGGGACTTGGCGATGTTTATGCTTACGAGGTAGACGGCTTTGGCCAGTATAATCTGATGGACGATGCCAATGTACCGAGTCTTCTGGCTATGAGCTATCTCGGCTACGAGCCGGAAAGCCAGGAAGTGGCTGACAACACAAGAAAGCTGATCTTAAGCGAGGCAAACCCGTTCTATTATGCAGGAACGAAGCTTTCCGGTATCGGAAGCCCGCACACACCGGTCCGCTACGTATGGCACATCTCCAAAGCCATCGAGGGACTGACCGCACCGACAAAAGAGGAGAAACATCAGATGATCCACGAACTGATGGCAACCGACGGCGGTACAGGACTGATGCACGAGGGTGTTTTCGTAGATGATCCGACCGTTTACACCAGAGAGTGGTTCTCCTGGGCAAACGCAATGTTCTGTGAGCTGGTGATGCAGTATTGCGGATATGAGATTAAGAAATAAAGATGAAAAAATAAAGATGAAAAACACGAAAAGAGGAGGCTGTGCTCAGTGCACGGCCTCCTCTTTTACCTACACCACAGAAAACTGTCTGCGACAGCCTTCACTGAAAGGAGAGACAGCAGTGGGGAGAATACTGCTGTCCCAGGGGAATATGGGATTTTCATCCCGCTTCTTTTCTCTGCCCACGGGGTATTATACACAGTTTTTTGCGATATGTAAAAGATATAATTGATATGAAAGATATAATAAATTGGCATGATGAAGAAATGTAAAAGAATCTGAGCATCAGAAAATCTTAGGAAATTTATTGGGATTTCTTTGGAAAAGAAGAAGCGGAATCCTAAGAATGTTTTGGTAGAATCCTCTTATCAAGTGAAGATGAGAGAGGAAAGAACATGACCTGGAAAAACGAGAAAAAATCAAAAGCATTACTTGTGGTATTCGGCATTTACCTGGCGCTACTTGTCTGGTGCATTTTATTCAAATTCGCTCTGCGCCCGGAAGAAATTCCGCACCTGCGGGGGATTAATCTGATTCCGTATGCGGCGTCGGTTGTGGTGAACGGGAAAGTGCAGATTAGTGAAATTATCGAAAATATGCTGGTCTTTCTGCCGTTCGGCCTCTGCATCTCAGCCTTCTATCCGGACAGCGAAATCCAGAACCGCATTCTCCTTGCATCGGGACTGAGCCTGTTTTTTGAGGTGACGCAGTATATTTTTGCGATCGGCGCGAGTGATATTACGGATGTGATCGATAATACGCTTGGCGCGGTGATCGGAATTCTATTGTATCTGGGGATGAAAAAAATCTGGAAAGAGAAGACGGGAAAGATCATTACCATTCTGGGAGCGGTGCTGGAAGTGCTGTTTCTGGCGTTATTGTTTTTTACGTTTGCGGCGAATAGGATGTTTTAGATTGGAATTCAGGAAAGGATAGTGTATAATCGAGAAAAGGACAAATTCCGAAAGCAGGTGTGATGGATGGAAAAAGTAATCAGTATAGGAAAACAGAATTTTGCATCCTTAAGGGAAAACCATTATTTCTTTGTGGATAAATCTCACTTCATCAAGGACTGGTGGGAAAACGGGGATGAAATCACCTTGATCACCCGCCCCCGCCGCTTTGGCAAGACACTGAATATGAGCATGCTGGACTGCTTTTTCTCTAATAAATATGCCGTCCGGGGCGATCTGTTTGAAGGACTTGGCGTTTGGGAAGAAGGAAAATATCGGGAACTTCAGGGAACATATCCGGTGATCTTTTTGAGTTTTGCAGCCGTGAAAGCAGATCAGCTTTCGGAAGCGAAAATCCAGATCAAACAGCAGATTGCGAGAGTATATGAAGAAAACCGGTATCTTCTGGATGGGGATCTGCTGAGCGGAAATGAGAAGAAAGCATACAACGAGGTCAATCTGCATATGGGCGATGCGGAGGCCGCAGCGGCACTCAATAATATGAGTATGTATCTGGCGCGGTATTACGGCAGAAGAGTGATTATTCTGTTGGATGAGTACGACACGCCGATGCAGGAAGCGTATGTCCATGGCTACTGGGCGGAATTTACAACGTTTGTGCGGAGTCTGTTTAATGCGACGTTTAAAACGAATCCTTATCTGGAACGTGCGATGATGACCGGAATCACGAGGGTTTCGAAAGAAAGTATTTTTTCTGACTTAAATAATCTGCGTGTGGTGACGACGACATCGGATCTGTATGCGGACTGTTTTGGATTTACCGAAAAGGAAGTTTTTGCATCTCTGGACGAGTTCGGAATGGGAGACAAAAAGGACGTTGTGAAGCAGTGGTATGATGGATTTATCTTTGGCGGACACCGCGATATCTACAATCCATGGTCGATTACCAATTATTTAAAAGAAAAGAAACTGCGCCCGTACTGGGCAGATACGAGTTCGAACGGTCTGGCAGGAAAGCTGATCCGCACCGCCTCGCCGGAAATCAAAGAGTATATGGAAGATCTACTGAACGGACAGGCAGTCACGGTGAACTTTGATGAGCAGATGGTGTTTGAACAGCTGGATTACAATGAAAATGCAATCTGGAGTCTGCTTCTCGCGAGCGGTTATCTGAAAGCGGAAGAGGTGGAGTATCGCGGAATTACTTTGAAGCCGTGGTATCAGCTCCGTATCACCAATCTGGAAACGGTGAGCATGTTTGATGATATGTTCCGCGGATGGTTTGAAGCATCGGAAGCTGGGTACAGCAGCTTTGTGAAAGCACTGATGCAGGGCGATCTGGAAGCGATGAATTATTATATGAATAAAGTGTCACTTGCAACCTTCAGCCATTTTGACGTTGGCGGAGAGAACAGTGAAAGTCTGGAGCCGGAACGATTCTATCATGGCTTCGTCCTGGGACTGATGGCAGAGCGTGCGGAGTGTTATCAGATCCGGTCGAATCGGGAAAGTGGATTTGGACGGTATGATGTGATGATGATTCCGAAGAATAGAGAAAAAGATCCGGCGATTATTATTGAATTTAAAGTCTGCAGCCGGGTAAAAAAGGAGACACTGGAAGATGCGGTGCAGGAGGCTTTAAAACAGATCGTGGATAAAAAATACGACGCAGAACTGGTGGCCCTTGGCGTGCCGCAGGAAAGGATCCGGCATTATGGGTTTGCATTTGCGGGGAAGAATGTATTGATTGGAGCAGAATGAGAGAAACGGGTGATGAAGGTCATCCGTTTCTTTTGGCGTAAAATGGTATTCCTATTGACTCACTATGATATAGATAGTATGATAAATTTAATTTTTAAAATTTATTTTTACGTGAGGATATTTTATCTATGAAACGATTTTCTTCCACTACCTTAAAAACTGCTTTCGTAAAATCCATCCCGATTTTCTGCAGCTACGTTTTCGTCAGCATGGCCTACGGCATGATGATGGCATCCGCCGGCTTTCCCTGGTATGATTCACTGTTGGTAAGTCTGACGGTCTATACGGGCGCGTTCCAGTTCGTTCTGATTACGTTTCTTTCTAGCGGCGCTTCCCTCATCACCATTGCGCTCACTGCACTTCTGATGAACAGCCGCCAGAGTTTTTACAGCATTACCTTCCTGAAGGAATTCAAACAGATGGGGCGCCGCAAGCTGTACATGATTCACACGATGACCGATGAGACATACGCCGTAAACTGTACCTTAGATCTTCCGAAAAAAGAAAAAGAGGACACCATGTTCCTCGTCGCTCTGTTCAGCCGCTGCTATTGGATAGTTGGTTCGGTTCTTGGCGGCATTTTAGGCCAGATCGTTCCATTTGACCTGACGGGCCTTGATTTCTGTATGACAGCCCTGTTTCTCATTATCTTCATTGACCAATGGGAAAAAGCAGAGAAGCACACGCTGTCGCTGTCTCCGCTCTGATCACCTTCGGACTCCGTGCACTCCCGTTTCTTGCATTTTCCGGCAGCCGTAAAATGCCCGCATCACTCGAACGACTCGGCCAGGCACTGCCGTCTGCCATCATGGCGGTACTGATCATTTACTGTATGAAAGATATTCCCACCGGCGGTATCTCTGCCGCAGTACCGAAACTGCTCGCAGCAGCGGTCGTTTTTATCACCTACAAATGGAAACACCAGACCCTCGTCTCCATCCTTCTTGGAACCATTTCGTATATGATGCTTCTGCGTCTCTTTTAAAAAGAAACGGTGCAGTTCTGAATTCATGGCAGAAATTCAGAACTGCACCGTTTTTCTATTCTCTATATGCATTAGAAGGATTGGCAATTATTCGATGACTTCGTACTCTCCGTCGCCCGTCTTTTTGAATAACGGAAGCTTCTGCAGAAATACAATATCTTTTCGATCAGCAGCATCGCCCTCAGCAAGGATCGCTGCTTTTTTTACAACCTCTGCACTGGCATTCGCCATCAGGCATTCCAGTGCGTGCAGGGACTCGCCGGTGGAAATGACATCATCCAGCAGGCAGACACGTTTGCCGCGGATTTTATCTGCGTCTTTTCCATCCAGATAAAGATGCTGCTCACCCGCTGTTGTAATCGAATGAACGGATGCGGAAACCACATCTTTCATGTAGGATTTTGTGCTTTTTCGTGCAACGATAAATTCTTTATGGCCCAGCTCTTTGCTTACTTCATACGCTAGGGCAATACCTTTCGCTTCTGCGGTGACAATGGCATCGACTTCTCCGATTTTTGCGACCAGCTCCGGCGCACATGCACTTACCAGCTCGGTGTCACCAAGGACAACAAAGCTTGCAAACGCCATCTCCTCACTGATCGGGATAAATGGAAGTGTTCTTTTCACTCCGCAGAGCTCCATGCTGTATTCTTTCATACGATTTTCCTCTTATGTTACTGAATTTATAATCCAAGCAGTTTTGCAGCAACACCGGCCAGCATTCCGAGGAACGGGTTTGTTACTGCAGTGACAACCATTGTGGTTCCGCCGACGGCTGCATTGACAGCGAAGGCAGACGGCGCATCCAGTACAACGGTTTTGAAGATACCGAGTACAAACAGGAAACCTGCGATCGAAGAAGACGGAACAAATTTTCCGATTTTCGGAAGCAGTTTCAGAAGCAGAATTACACCGATCACAACCATCATGATGACACCAGCCCATACAGCGTGCGGTGCATTGGCAGTTGCGGAAATGATTGCCTCAACCGGGGCTCCTCCGAAAAAGGAAGAAAACATATCGGCCAGGGAAGAAATCACGGTCAGGTTATCGACGTTGTAATTTCCACCGGTTGCCATTCCTGCGGTAATTCCGCCGAAGGAAATGTTGGAACCAATGTTCAGGCAGACCATACCGAGTGCGCCGAGAATTACGTTGGCATTGATTGTAAATTTCTGGCGGACAAATTTATCATCCTCTACGACAATGCTGGATTTCTCTTTGTTGAAAAATGCATTGGCAATGCAGGATGCTACAACGGAAATGACGATGGTATAAACCAGGGTATTGGCACTGTCTTTGGTAAAGTAATAGGTGATCAGTGCTGCGGCCAGGGAAACACCGCCGGAAATGGCATCACTCTTGATCATATCGATCGCGGCCTTTACCAGAATGATACCGACACCGGCCATCATTCCATAGGCAACATCCTCACCTACAAAGTTTACGATTTTTGTCAGCAGTCCAAACACTCCGATCAGAGCCATAATCACACCGCCGATAAAAATCATCGTACAGCGTTCCGAACGGTCTTTTCCAGCCGTTCCGGCGTAAGTGATCGTCTCCGCCTGGAAGGAAATTGGTGCGACACTCTGCGTAATCGTATTGCCCACCGCACCAACAAAGAATGCCAGCGCCGTCGGAACCGATGCAAATCCAAACGTCAGAGCAAGAAGACCCTGCGGCAGACCATTCAGCACAACGCCGATGATTGCCAGAAGATCTGTTAAAATGGCTTTCATACTAAATACTCCTCCTCACTATGAAATATGTCGTTTTGAAGCAAAGAAAAGTGTAGCACCAAAACCGGTCAAAGTAAACCAGATCAGTCATGAAAGGTTTTTGTCAGTGATAATAAGTCAATCTTATATACAAAATATTATTATTTCTGTGTGCTAATAAATCAAGAGGATTTTTAAATGTCTGCATAACCAATAATCAATAGTTACAAAACTGGGTGCCATTATTTGGAATTGTGCATATAGAAGCGAAGAAAAAGATTTGCTATACTAAATCTGTATGAGGGTTTTTATCACAGTTATAAGAAATGGAAAGGGGATTTTTACTTATGGCAATTACAGAGACAAAAACAAAATATGGACAGATTCATGGTGTGCAAAAAGACGGCTACACGGTATTCCGCGGCGTTCCGTACGCAAAGCCGCCGGTAGGCGAAAAACGATTCTGCCCGCCGGAAGAGCCGGCGTGCTGGGAGGGCGTTTATAAGGCGGATCATTTCGGATGCGTCTGCCCGCAGACCGAGCATGAGCCGGACTCCTTCTATGGAAAAGAGTTTTATCTCGACCCGGAATTCGGCATGAAGCAGAGTGAGGACTGTCTGTACTTAAATATCTGGACACCGGCAAATACAGTGGATGAAAAACTGCCGGTTGCTTTCTGGATTCACGGCGGCGCGTTTATGCACGGCTTCAGCCACGAATCCGAATTTGATGGATCTGCTTACTGCGAACGCGGCGTGATTCTCGTTACGATCAATTACCGTCTCGGTGCTTTCGGATTTCTGGCACATCCGTGGCTGTCCGAGGAGAGCGGTGTCGGAAGAAGCGGAAACTACGCGATTCTCGACCAGATCGCAGCACTGAAATGGGTAAAAGAAAATATCGCAGCATTCGGCGGCGACCCGGAAAATATCACCGTATTCGGCCAGTCCGCGGGATGCATGAGCGTACAGACACTCGTCAGTTCTCCGCTGACTGAAAACTGGATCAGCAAAGCCATTTTCCAGAGCGCCGGCGGCTACGACACCGGACTGAACCGCGATATGCCGCTTTCCGAGGCAGAAACCATCGGCCAGGAATTTATAGAGCTTAGCGGAGCAAAATCGCTGGAAGAACTGCGTGCGATTCCGGCTGAGAAAATTGTGGAGCTGCAGGAGGAGTTTGGCCGCGTAAATCCATCGAGAATGCTGAGCTTCGTACCGAACATCGACAATCATCTGCTGACCTGCGGCTATAACGATGCCGTAACCGAAGGAAAAATCAAGGACATCCCATATATGCTCGGATCAACCGCAGACGACATCGGCGTGTTCCCGGAGATGAAAGAAAAAGGCGAGCACGGCGGCATCTATAAGGGATGCATCAACTGGAGCATTGCGCTGGAAAAACTCGGAAGAAAACCGGCTTACGTTTACTACTTCACCCGTGCCCTGTTAGGTGACGACGCCGGAGCGTTCCATTCCTCCGAACTCTGGTACATGTTCGGAACCCTGGGCCGAAGCTGGCGCCCGAAAACCGAAGGCGACTATGCCCTCAGCAAAGAAATGATGGACGACTGGACCAATTTCATGAAAACCGGAAACCCGAACGCAGAGGGAAAAGACGACTGGAAACCATGCACAAAGGACGACCCGTATGTGCAGGTGCTGGATGTGAGAAAATAAGCAGAAGGAAATAAAAATGGCAATCGAATATCAAATACTTATCCCAGAGGAACTTGATGCAGTATAAACTGTAGATAGCAACTGGAAAGTCAGGAACACAAACAGAGCAGCATTTTACCGGCGTGTGAAAGGTAAAAATGCTGCTCTTTTTGCGTGGCAGAATCAGTCGTCCAGATCGTTGCGCTCGCGGAAGATCTGATAAATGGTGTCGATCAGTTCATCGTCATCGAGGCCTTCGAACTCGGCTTCGTTGACATCGAGATTCTCGGAAATGATGCGCAGAATGTGTACCGGTTCGTCATCGCCGCCGTCGGCCGGATAGAGAACTGCGTACTCATCCTCCTTGTATTCTACGATATCCAGAAGCTCAAAACGGACAGAATTTCCGTCCTGATCGGTAAGGACAATAAGATTGGAATCCATAATTGCAATATACTCCTTTATGTGTTATTTTTGCCGCTCAAAAACATGCAAATATAAATTTATTATACTATGAGCAATTGGATTTGAAAAGAAAAAAGTGTCTGGTGCGATACGCTTGATATTTTGCGCCGATACGGTATAATGACAACAGAGTAAAAACTGGCGGCTGTGGCCGTACCCGGAAAAATTGGGTGAAAGGAAGAACTTATGAATTATCAGGTATTAGATGTCAAAGTAAAAGATACAGAAGAAACTGCAAAATTATATACGTATTTTCTGGACAACTCGCGTGAGATTGCTCCGGAACGCGTGCGTCCGGTCATCGTGATCTGCCCGGGCGGCGGTTATGAATGGGTGTCCGAGCGTGAGGCAGAGCCGATTGCGCTGAAGTTTGTCGGAGCCGGTTACCACGCTGTTGTTCTGCATTACAGTGTTGCTCCGGCAGCTCACTATCCGACGGCACTCCGCCAGCTTGCCTGGACCGTTGCACATCTGCGGGAGCATGCGGCAGAATATCATATTGATCCGAACAAAGTAGTAGTAGCGGGATTTTCCGCAGGCGGCCATCTGGCAGCATCGTACGGTGTGTTCTGGAAAAAGAAAACATTCCTTGCAGAAGAACTTGGCGTAGACGCAGAGCAGCTTCGTCCGAACGGTCTGCTGTTATCCTACCCGGTTATCACATCCGGTCCGAAAGCGCACCGCGGATCCTTCACCAATCTGCTGGGAGACCGGTACGATGAGCTGGTAGACGAGATGTCTCTCGAGAATCAGGTCAGCCTCGATACGCCGAAGACCTTCCTGTGGCATACCGCGCCGGACGACTGCGTGCCGGTAGAAAACTCCATTCTGTTCTTTACAGCACTGCATGCACTGGAGATTCCGGTAGAAATGCATATTTATCCGGTCGGCGGCCACGGCCTTGGCCTTGCAAGCGAGGAGACACAGAGCTATGAATACCAGAACGCAGTACGCGAAGAGTGCCAGAGCTGGATTTCACTGGCACTGAGCTGGATGCAGCATTTATAAAAAAATGTCCCAGAAGGGAGAACAAAGATGAAAGTATTAATTGTAGTAGATATGCAGAATGATTTTATCGACGGAAGTCTCGGCACGAAAGAGGCGGTCGGGATTGTTGACCGCGTTGCAGAGGTGATGGATTCGTTTGACGGAGCTGTTATCTGCACCAGAGATACCCATTTTGCGGATTATCTGGAAACGTCCGAGGGCAGAAAACTTCCGGTAGAGCATTGTATCGAAGGAACGAAGGGTCATGCACTGCAGGATACAATTCAGAAAATGGCGGAGAAAAAACAGGCCGTGGTGATGAATAAAATCACCTTCGGTGCAAAAAATCTGCCGGAGGAGATCGAAAAACTGGCAGGCGGCGTGCTGGAATTCATTGAACTCGTGGGACTCTGCACCGACATCTGCGTGATTTCCAATGCCATGCTGCTGAAAGCATTTTATCCGGAAGTGCCGATTTCTGTCGATGCATCCGCGTGCGCGGGCGTAACGCCGCAGAGTCATAAAAATGCATTGGAAGCTATGAAAATGTGCCAGATTGACATTGTAAACGAATAGACGGAAAAGAGGAAAAATTATGAGCACAACAAGATTATTTGATCAGGATGCGTACCTGGGTGAATTTGAGGCAACCGTAGGACGGAGCGTCTGCGAGGGCGGCATGTACCGCGTGCTGCTGGATCAGACCGCATTTTTCCCGGAGGGCGGCGGCCAGCCGGCAGATGAGGGAACGCTGGATGGAATTTTTGTAACGGATGTACAGGAAATCGACGGCGAAATTTGGCATACCGTGGAAGCACCGCTCGAGCCGGGCAAAACGGTAGTTGGAAAAATTGACTTTGAAAAACGTTTTTCCAATATGCAGAATCACTGCGGAGAGCATATCGTGTCAGGTATCGTGCATCGGATTTACGGTTTCAACAACGTTGGATTCCATATGGGAAGTGATGTCATTACCGTTGATTTTGACGGCGTTCTGACCGAGGAGCAGCTCTACGATGTGGAGCAGGAGGCAAACGAAGCCGTGCTTCGAAATGTTCCGGTTACGATCAGTTATCCGTCAAAGGAAGAGCTGGAAACCATGGATTACCGGAGCAAAAAAGAGATCGAGGGCCAGGTGCGGATTGTGACGATCGAAGGCTGCGACAGCTGTGCGTGCTGCGGAACCCACGTTGCAAAAACAGGGGAAATCCGTCTGATCAAAATCTTAAGTGCCCAGAAATACAAAGGCGGCGTCCGCGTGACCATGCTTTCCGGTGAAAAAGCGTATGCGGATTACTGCTTAAAACACATCAATACCCTCGGCATTGCACGTTTACTTTCTGTAAAACCGGAAGAAGCCGGGGATGCTGTCGTACGGCTGAAACAGAAAAATATTGAGATGAAAAAAGAAATCAAACAGCTCAAAAAAGAACTGTATGCACTGCAGGGAGCACCGGAGAGAAAATAATGGCAAAAGAAAAAGAAATCAAAACAAATGCAATGCGGATTCTGGACCGCCAGAAAATCAAATACGAAGTTCTTCAATATGAATGCGATGAATTTATCGACGGGCTTCACACAGCAGAGAAAACCGGCGCGCGGTCGAGCAGTCGTTTAAAACGCTTGTGGCACAGGGAAAAAGCAAGCAGTATTATGTGCTGGTGCTTCCGATCGCAGAGGAAGTGGATCTGAAAAAAGCGGCGAAAGCGGTGGGGGAGAAATCCATCGAGATGATCCATGTCAAAGATATCACTGCAGTCAGCGGATACGTCCGCGGCGGATGCAGCCCGATCGGAATGAAAAAACAGTATCCGACCGTGATTCAGGAATGTGCGGCACAATTTGATAAAGTTTACGTGAGCGGGGGAAGAATCGGAACCACGCTGTGCATGGCGCCGGAGGATCTGAAGAAGGTCAGCAGAGCGGAGTATGCGGATTTTATTCAGTAAAAACAGAAAAAACTGTATGGAAGCAGACCAGAACGAAGAAAAAAGTTCTGGTCTGTTTCTTTTTGCTGTGATGCGGCTGGAAAATTTCTTTCAAAAAAGGATCATAAAATAATAGCCAAAAAGCAGCGGCGAAATTGCGATACGATTCTACGAATCCGCGAAAAACGGAAAACCTTTCACACGATTTTTCTTTTTGGTGTGAGAAATTTTCATCCCGTTTTTGGAGGCAATTCACAAACCGGAAAAAGTTGCCGAAAACCGCTGGACAAATCGAAAAGAGGCAACTATAATGACCTCACAATCAAGTTGACCCAAACGAAACGGGAGGTGAGAGACAAAATGTCTTTGCAGCACTGTCTGGTACTGACAGTTGCGACAGGGGCGGTATGGATGGATTTAAGAACACGCAGAATTGCAAATGAATGGATTATCACCGCATGGATCGCCGGGCTGGTTACACAGCTCATCCGCTATGGCGCCGCGGGAGCGGGTATTTTTCTTTTTGGGATGCTTTTCCCGATACTCGCACTTTACATTCTGTTCTATTTTCATATGCTGGGCGCGGGAGATATCAAACTCCTATCCGCTGTTGGAGGCTTTCTCGGTGTGCCAGCGATCCTGAAATGTATGATTGTGTCGTTCCTGTCTGGAGCGGTCTTATCTATCGGAATTATTCTCGTCTGCGGAAATTTACCGCAGCGTCTTACCAAATTTTTCAATTATTTCCAAACTTATTTTACCAAAAGAAAATACCAGAAAAAAACAGAGCCGGTTCCCTATTACGATGGGAAGTGGGGCATGGAGTGCATCCATTTTTCCGTTCCCGTGCTGATGGGAGTGCTGCTCTGGATTGGGGGATTTTATTGAATACTGCAAAGAAAAAGAGTGTTTTTGCAGTCTGTGACACGGAAATGGAATATGCACGCAATTTTATGGAATATCTGAACCAGAAGAGAAATATTCCGTTCGAAGTGCATGCATTTTCCAGTGCGGAGATGTTTCTGGAGTTCGCAAAGAATAACGAAACAGAGATTCTTCTGATTTCGGATAAAGCGATGAAAGAAGAGATCCGCCGGTATCCGATCCGTCAGATTATCATTCTGTCTGAGGGCGTACACAGTCCGGCGCTGGATCAGTATCCGGCGGTCTACAAATACCAGTCGTCGGAAAAGGTGATCCGCGAGGTCATGGCGTGCTACGGCGTAGAAAACGGTGTCGATACATCGCCTGCACTGCTGCCGAAAAAGGAAATGCGCATCATCGGCATTTATTCGCCGGTCGGACGGACGCAGAAGACCTCGTTTGCCCTGACGATGGGGCAGATTCTGGCGAAGGAGCGGGCAGTGCTGTATCTCAACATGGAGAGCTATTCCGGATTTGAACGGCTGCTGGAATGCAGTTACGACAGGGGGATGAGCGATATTCTGTATTATGCGAGACAGGAAAATCAGGGCATCATCTACAAACTGGGCGGAATGGTCCAGTCGATGCAGAACCTGGATTATCTGCCGCCCGCCGCATCGCCGATGGACATTCAGACTGCAAAATACGAAGAATGGAAATGGCTGTTTCAGGAGATTGAGAAGAACAGCAGCTATGAAGTGCTGATTCTCGACCTCGGGGATGGCGTGGCGGATCTGTATCAGATCCTGGATTTTTGCAATGAAATTTACGTTCCGACAAGGAATGATGTGATTTCTGCAGCAAAAATGGAGCAGTTTGAAAATTTGCTGCGCCGGTGGGACTGCCAGTCGGTGCTGGACAAGATGCGGAAAATCCACGTTCCGTTCCACACGGCAAACCGGACGGGAAAAGCCTACTTTGAGGAGCTTGTCTGGAGTGAGCTGGGCGACTATGTGCGTCAGATTCTGCGGGACGGCAGAAGAGGAGAAGAAACATGACAATGCCGGAAATTCTGCGGAGAAAACTGATGGAGCGGATCGATATCGCATCCGAACCGGATGACGGAGAGGTTCTCGAAGAGATTGACGGTCTGATTTTAGGGGAAGAAGAAACACGGTATCTTCCGGTGGCACAGAAGGCGGAGCTGCGCAGACAGCTGTTCTACAGTGTGCGGAGGCTCGATGTCCTGCAGGAGCTGCTGGAAGATGCGGGAATTACCGAAATTATGGTAAACGGTTATCAGCATATCTTCGTGGAACGGAACGGCAGAATCGAGAGATACGGCAAAAGCTTTACCTCCGCGGAAAAGCTGGAGGATGTGATTCAGCAGATTGTAGGCCGGTGCAACCGCGTGGTGAATGAACAGAATCCGATTGTGGATGCACGGCTGGAAAATGGAGACCGCGTCAACGTTGTCATGAAACCGGTCGCATTAAACGGACCGATTCTGACCATCCGCCGCTTTCCGGAGCAGGCGGTGACGATGGAATTTCTGGTCTCCATCGGGAGTATTACAAAAGAGGCGGCAGAGTTTCTGCAGGCCCTCGTCCGGACCCGCTACAGCATGATGATCGGCGGGGCGACTGGATCTGGCAAAACAACATTTCTGAATGCGCTTTCCGCCTACATTCCAAAGGGCGAGCGCATCATAACCATCGAGACAATGCAGAGCTGCAGATCCAGGGTGTGGAGAATCTGGTGCGGCTGGAAGCAAAAGAGGCAAATCTGGAATCAGGAACAGAAATTACGATCCGCGATCTGATCCGCGCAGCTTTGCGTATGCGGCCGAACCGCGTAATTATCGGCGAAGTGCGCGGAGCGGAAACGTTTGAATTATTATCCGCACTCAATACCGGGCATGCGGGATCTTTGAGCACGGCACATGCAAACAGCGTGAAAGATATGATCTCCCGTCTGGAAACGATGGTGCTGATGGGAGTGCAGCTCCCGTTGGAAGCAATCCGCCGCCAGATTGCATCGGGAATCGAAATTCTCGTGCATTTAGGACGCGGAGAGGATGGAAGCCGTCGGGTGGAGGAGATCGCAGAGATCACAGGGATGGAGGAGGACGAAATCAAAACGGTTTCTTTGTTTCGAAGAGAATATGGGAGAGGCCTGCAAAAGACAGGCGAACTGGTACACAGAGAAAAACTGGAGGGGAAAACAGGATGAGAATACGTGCGGGAAGCCAGGCAAAGACGGGCATGGCAGAGGAGAAGGAGACGAAAGGGATCGACTATCAGACCTGGGAATTTACCGGTCGGGAATATCTCGAAATAGCGGGAATCAGTCTTGGGATTGCCGCCGCTGTGAACCTACTCTGTTACCGGGCGTGGTGGGCATGCATTGCTGTGGTTCCGGTTGGAATCGTATGTTTTCACACGTATCGGAAAAACCGGATTCAGAGACGGAAAGAGGAGCTGTACGACAGCTTCCGGGATCTGATTGCGTGGATGCACACGGCACTGCGTTCCGGCTATTCCATGGAAAATGCAGTGCTGGAGGCGGCAGGACAGCTGGAACAGTCGCTGGGAAAAGAAAACATTCTGGTACAGGAACTGCGCCGGATGCGTCATAAAATGATGATTTCCGTGCCGGTGGAACAACTGTTTCAGGATCTTGCGGTGCGAAGCCGCATTGACGATATTGCGACGTTTGCAAGTGTACTGGTGATTGCGAAGCGGACAGGAGGAAATGTCTGCGAGATCTTTCAGAATACGTGGGATATTTTCTGTACGAGAATTGACACGATGCGGGAAATCCGTGCGGGCGTTTCTTCCCGGCGGTTCGAGCAGAATATTATGAGTGTTGTGCCGTTTGGAATTCTGGGATATGTACAGCTTTCCTTTCCGGAATTCTTAAGTGTGATGTATGGGAATGTAATCGGGGTTTTCTTCATGAGCGGATGCCTAGCCGTGTATCTGGCGGCATGGGTGCTTGGAAAGAAGATTCTGGATATTGAGTTTTAAGAAGCAATTGAAGTTTAAAAAGTAAGACTGCGAATCATAACGATTCGTCCGCAAAAAAGGGGAGGAATCAAATGTTGTGGATTTGTCTGACCGCATGGGCGGGGCTGTTCATCTGGTATTTCCGGATGAGAAAAAAGGCGGAAGATCACAAATTGGTGAGACGGATTTTCTGCCTTGCAGCGACAGGGTTTATAGCGGGCACTGCACTCTGCCTTCCGATCGGAGTGCGAAAAGTTTCAGGAGATGAAAAAGCGGAACTTCAACTGGAACGGGGTGCCTTAGGCAGCCAACCGACAGAGGAAAAACTTGAGGTTTCTGTTGGAAATCAGAAACCGGAAAGAATTACACTGTCTGTACCTGCAAGAGCTTACAGCGCAGAAGAGATAGAAGAGGCGTTCAGTGCGGCGATAGAGGCGCTGGATGAAATCATCTTAGGTGAGAATCTGTCTTTTCATACGGTAAACAGAAACATGGATCTGGTTACGGAAATACCGGGAAGCCCGGTGGCGCTTAGCTGGGAAACAGACAGGCCGTTGTTGATTGACAGCCGGGGTTTGCTGTCAGACGAGATTCCCGAAGAAGGAGTGGAGGTTACGCTGAAAGCGGAACTGGAACTTCAGGGGGAAACAACAGAATATATACGGAAGGTTCAGGTCTATCCACCGGAGATAAAAGGGCGGGATGCGGTTCTTAGGGCACTGAAAAAAGCAGTGGAAAAAGAAAACGAAGCGCATCCCGAAGAAACAGCCTATTATCTGCCGGAGACACTGAACGGAGAAACTGTAACATGGTCAAAAGTGCCGGATCTGACAGGTCTGGAACTTATGGCACTTGCCGCGGCGGCAGGAGCAGTCTGCTGGGCGGCAAAAGGAAAGGAACAAGAAAAAGAAAGGCAGAAAAGAGAAGAACAGATGCTGCGGGATTATCCCGAAATTGTCAGCAAAATGGTTCTTCTTCTGGGTGCTGGGCTTGGGATGCGGAAAGTACTCGAGCGGATTGCAGTGGATTACCGGAAAAATCTGGCGCTTGGCGGGCAGAAACGTTTTGCCTATGAAGAGATTGTATTTACCTGCCAGGAGATGGAAAACGGTGTTTCCGAGCAGGAAGCGTACCAGCGCATGGGAATGCGTATGGGAACCGGAGCGTATCGTTCCCTTGCTGTTCTGCTGACGCAGAATCTGAAAAAAGGCAGTAAAGGACTGCTGGAATTATTGAAACAGGAATCGCAGGAGGCCTTTGAGGAGAGAAGAAGGCAGGCGAAAACAACAGGAGAAAAGGCATCGACAAAGCTTCTTCTTCCGATGGGCATGATGCTTGCGGTTGTATTGGTCATACTCACGGTTCCGGCATTTTTGTCCTTTTATGCATAGGGGATGTTTTTATCCCCACAACAGCTGGTAAAGAGAGGGAGGTGGGAATTATGAAGCTGATATCGGAGTTCTGGAAAGAGGAAGATGCGGTGGGTGTTGTGGAAGTGATTCTGATTCTCGTTGTGCTGATCGGACTCGTACTAATCTTTAAAAAGCAGCTTGTGAGTCTGGTCAACAGTCTGATGGAGAAGGTCACAAACCAGAGCAACACCGTATAAACGGGAAAATGTCCAATACGGAACTCCAAAGAAAAATTTAGAAGCCGGTACGGACCTATATGTCATTTGCATATCTGTGTCTCGGTATATCCTTTATCCGATCCACGGCATCTAAAGTTCGAAAAAGTAAAAGTAAAGTGGAAGGAGCTGTATCCCATGAGGGAAACAGAAAGACAGAAAGATGGGCAGCCGGAAGCATAACAGCATATTTGTGTCTCGTTCTGATACTGATGCTTTCCCTGATTTCCGGGACAATTGCGTCGGTGCGAAATGCCCATGCACGGGTGATGACGGCCTGCGCAATGGAACAGGGACTGTATTCTCTGTTTGCCGGGTATGACAGAACACTGCTGGGACAGTACGAGCTGTTTTTTTATAACGGCGGGGATAAGAGCGGTGTCTGGAAACCTGAAACCATGAGCAGAAAAGTCGCAGAAACTGCGGGAGAAGTTCTGTCCCCCACTGCATCGGGGATGGGAATTCTATCAGGCAGTTTATCTGGCGGACAGGTTACAGAAGTTTATCTCGGCGGCTATCGTCTTGCGACAGACGAGGAGGGAAGTGCTTTCTCCCGTCAGATCTGTGAGGCAATGAAAGCCAGCCTTGGAACTTATGGAATACAGCAGCTTTCCCAGAAATTAAGAGGAGAACAGGAAACCTTGAAACGTCAGGAGGACGGACAGAGCGGTTACGAGGAAGAGGAGGTTTTAAAACAGTATGAAGAATCCAAACAGCCAGAAGAGGGAACAGAAAAAACAGAAGGTGAAGGAGAATCTGGAAACGGCACGCCTTCGGAACCGGATCAGAAGCAGCCGGTACCGGAAGATTTTGTGAATCCGATTGAGGTCATTCAAAAAGTAATGAAAATGGGAATTTTAGGACTGGTCCTCCCGGAAGGGCAGGCACTGTCGCAGGGGGAAACGGGTGTATCGTTTCTTGCATCAAAACGGGAGCTGCAGAGCGGGTTTGGCATGGCAGAGTGTGGAAAAGAACTGAGCTTTGTGGATAAGATGCTTTCGTCCGAATATATTCTGTGGAAATTTCCGTGCTTTACCAGCAAGGAGAAGAAGGAAGGGCTGCAGTGCCAGGTGGAATATGTGCTCTGCGGAAAAAACAGTGACCAGGATAATCTGGCGGGAACCGTGAACCGTCTGCTGGCGCTGCGGGAGGCGGCAAATCTGGTGTATCTGGCGAAAGATGCGCAGAAGCAGGGCGAGATGGAAGCAATGGCGGGGGTAATTGCCGCGTCATTTGGAGTTCCGGCGGCGATGCCGGTTGTGAAAATGGCACTTGCCGTGTGCTGGGCATTTGCAGAAAGCATTCTGGATCTGCGGGAACTGCTGGATGGTGGAAAAGTAGCACTGTTCAAAACGGCAGAATCGTGGCAGCTTTCTCTGGAACAGCTTCCGAAACTGCTGGAAACAGGGGATCAGAGCAGAAAAAATGCACCGGGCGGCATGGAGTATTCCGATTATCTGCGGCTGCTTTTGATGCAGAAATCGGGAAAAGCGGTAACGTTTGGAGCGATGGATCTGGTGGAATACAATATGCGGACAGAACAGCAGCAGCCGGGTTTCCGACTGGATTGCTGTGTCGATGAACTGGAAGCCGGTTTTACGGCGGTAATTGGGAAACGAGAGTATGAGATTACGAGAAATTATGGATATGAGATGCAGGGAGCAGCCTGAAAAATGGGATGACTCCGGCAGGGATACAAAAGGGTGTTCTTCTGAACGGCACATTTATTTCTGGAACCTTATCAAAAAACTTATCCACTCTTCCGGGAATTTTTATAAATCCGGATCAGGAGAGCAGCCTTTTGTAAAACGAAAATGGAACAGGGCAAGCCTGACGGTGGAAGCTTCACTGGCACTTCCTGTCTTTCTGATCGCGGTTCTTGTGTTATTAAAAATCGTGGATCTTTACCGGCTGCATGGAATGCTGACGGTATCTCTGCAGGAGTCCGCGCGGTATCTTTCCGTCTGTGCCTACGCGGTGGATGAGACGGGAAAAGAAACGTATGAAATACCGGAAACGGCCGCGTGCATTGCTTATGCAGAAGCAAAGATTCCAAAAGAAATCCGCGAAAATGGAATGGTGACACTGGCAGGAAGCCGTGTGAAAAATGGATGGCTGGAACTGAAAGCGATTTACTGGCCGAAAATGGGAAACCGCCTCGTTCCGGTGCGGAACCGGGGAATTGCAGCGTGTGCGAAAGTGCATCTGTTCTGCGGAAAGACAGAAGAGGAGGCGGATGAAGAAGAGGGCGAAGCAAAACAGATGGTGTGGGTGACTGAGAACGGCAGTGTGTATCATACCGATTCGTCGTGCAGTCATATCAATCTTTCGATCCAGGTTTCCTCACCGGGTGCGCTTGCGTGGAAACGGAATCAGGATGGAGAAAAATATAAGGAATGCGAACAGTGCGTGGGAAATGGCGCTGCGGGTGCGGAAGTTTACTATACGAAATACGGAAACCGGTATCATAACAGTCTTTCCTGCAAAGGGCTGAAACGTAAAGTAAAACTTGTAGCACTGGAACAGACGGATGGACTGCCGCAGTGCTCGAAATGCGCGAAAAAGGCGGCGTAAGAAAGCCGGATATGAGCAGAGCAGGTGTCTTCTTTCCGGGTGAGACCGGAAAGAAGGACGGTAAACAGAAACTCGGATTTGCGGAAAGGAGGCCGCGGCTGTGTATCAGGAAGAAGTAAAGAGTGCAATTATATTGCTGTATCTTGGGATTCTTGCCGGGATGGATGTGAGGAAACGGCAGATCAGCCTTGTCCTGACCGGTGTTTTATTCCTTGCAGGCATTGGATGGCAGATTCTGGTGGAACAGACATCGTGGCTGGAATGGCTGCTGTCCCTGCTGCCGGGAGCAGGATTTCTGACGCTCAGTTATATATCACGGGAACAGGTGGGATACGGGGACGGCCTTCTGCTTCTGACGGTTGGAATCTGGCTGGGATTTGGGCAGACGTTCGGCGTTCTGACGCTGGGACTCATTCTCTGTTCGGTACTCTGCGGAGTTCTTCTGATGCGGAAGAAAATACGGAAACAGGATTCTATACGCTGGTGCCGTTTCTGCTGCTTGGATTTGTGGGGAGGTGCGGAATGCTTTGAAAGTGAAAATGAGAAAAGCAAGTATTACGGTAGAGGCAGTTCTGGTCGTGCCGCTTGTTCTGATGGTGATTTTTCTTCTGCTGTCGCTGACATTTTTTGTGCACGCACGGAGCTGGTATACATTTGCGGCATATGAAAGCACAATGCTTGCCGCCAGTGAAGGCCGCCTGTCTGTGGAAAAAGGAGAGGCAGCCGCCCAAAGCCGGATGGAATGGTGGATTTCCCAGATACCGCTTCCGGCTGAACCGGTGACCGTACAGACGGTGTGCAGAGAAAAAGAGATTCAGATAAAAGCAGAAGGAAACATTCTGCCAATCTGGAGCCGGAACGCGTGGGAATATTCGGTTTTGAGTGAAATCAGGAGAAACAATCCGGTGAAAACGATCCGGAAGATACGGGCAGTAAAACAGATCTGGAACCAGAAGTAAGGACGGAAGCGGAGAAATGCAGATTGATTATAAAAGAGATTTGAACCATACGTATGTTATTTTACAGGAGGAAAAAGAGCCGGACACGGCGTCGTATCAGATCCGTATGCTGCTGACAAACGCAATCCCAGGGCTTTTGGACTGCAAAATCGGGAAAATGGATGATAAAACATTGTTTTACTATGAGGTGACATCAAGGCAGTCACTTCAGAGTGTGTTTGAACAGCGCTCGATTGGGGCGGAGGCGCTGCGGAAACTGTTTGAACAGCTGCTGGATCTTCTCGAAGAACTGGGGCAGTACCTGCTTGCACCGGACGGCCTCGTTCTGCAGCCGGAGCTGGTTTTTGCAGATGCAAATCTGGAGAACTTTTCCTTCTGTTATCTGCCGGGAAAGCAGGGACACACAGGCTGTTTTCAGAAGCAGATCCGGGAGCTGATGGAATATCTGCTGCCGAAGCTGGATCACCAGGAGCAGGATGCGGTGGTACTCGGGTATGGACTGTATCGGGAGATTTCGGCGGAGATCTTTTCGGTTGAGATGATTCAGGCACTCTTATATCAGACAGGGAAAGAGAAGAAAGAAACGACGGAGCAGGAGGGAAAAGAGCGTCCCAGGGAAGAAAATCCGCCTGTACAGATGGAGGAAACACTTTGGGAAGAACAAGAAGTGGAAGCGGCGGAAAATTTTTTTGTGGAAGCGGAGGAAGAAAAGGATGAGGGACGCTGGAAAAATATTGTGGAAGCAGTGATCTGCATCGGATTTCTGGGAGGTGTGCTGGCACTGCGGTGGACACAGGCCGAAACTGTTTGGTATCTGGTGCTGGGAGGAGCGGCGGCTGTTGTGGGAATTGTAAGTCTGGCATTGGAACTTGCCAGCCGATGGAAAAAGCGGCAGTCGGGAACAGAAACAGGAAGCTATGGGAAGGCCGCAGGAATCCGGAAACAAGGAGAAACAGGAGATGTATTTTCGGAATATCAGAATCGGAAGGGCTTAAAACAGAAAGATGGAACATGGAATCCGCAAAGCGATACAGAACAGCAGGGATGGAGAAGGGATTCCTCAGTCGAAAAAGAGAAAACATGGGAAAAGAATGAAGAACAGGAAAACAGAAAGATGCACAGCCTGATGGAATTGGAGGGGCATGAAGAGGATCTGTTTGGAAAAACGGAACTGCTGACCAGCCCGGAGGATGAGGGAAGGGCATATCTGATTCCGATAGATCCGATTGATCTTCCGCTGATTCCGATTGAACGCGGAAGCACATTGATTGGAAAACTGTCAGCGGCGGCAGATGTAATTCTGCCATACCGTACGGTAAGCCGCCTTCACGCAAAGCTGGTCAGTACAGAAGAGGGAGATTATCTGCTGGATCTGAATTCGCGGAACGGAACAACGGTGAATGGCGTTCCATTGATGGGCGAGACAAAAAAGAAGCTGGAGGATGGAGACGATATCTCATTTGCCGGGAAGAAATACCGGTATAAGGCGGGAGAGAAAAACAGAAATTAGAGAAAAATGACGCATTACACTTTTTCGATTTGGAGAAAGTGCTGGATGCGTTATTTTTAATATGCCAGAATGATCGAAGAAAAAAGTTATGCGAATGAAACAAAAATATTATAGAAAAGAAAATTATGCATAAAATTAAAAAAAGAAATAATGTAAAAAATAATGTCATAAAACGTCGAAAGCCGTCGTGAAGCGTCAATAATTGTCGAAAAACGTTTATCAAAAAAGAAAAAAATTTGACGATTTCTTGCATTTACAAGTGAATTAAATTATAATAAAAAAATAGCACAGATAAGGAAATGATGTAATGGAAGAACAAAGGAAAAACAGTTACGATCCGAACGAAGATATCGTGGACCGTATGTGGAAGAGGTCAAAAAACAGCATCAATCTGGTCATCGTCGTATGCAATATTCTGGTATTCCTTGCAGTCACACTGACCGGAGGGACAGAGAGCTCCAGACATATGATGGACTGCGGTGCGGCGTATGCGCCGCTGATTGAGAGCGGAGAATACTATCGCCTGTTTACGAGTATGTTTCTTCACTTTGGCATCCAGCATCTGATCAACAACATGCTGCTTCTTTTGTTCCTTGGGGATTACCTGGAACGCGCAGTTGGAAAGATCCGTTATCTGGTCATCTATCTGGGCGGCGGACTCGTCGGAAATCTGTGCTCGTATCTGCATGAACTGTCCCTGATGAAAACAGGGGAAGCACCGGCAGTTTCCGCCGGCGCTTCGGGAGCGATTTTTTCTGCTGTCGGAGCGATGCTTGTTCTTCTGGCATTTCGGAAAGGAAGGCTGGAGGATCTCACCTTCCGGAGGATGGCCGTCATGGCTGTCCTTTCGCTGCTGGTCGGATTCCAGTCTTCAAATGTGGACAACTTCGCACACATCGGCGGTTTTCTGGCAGGTGCAGTCCTGATGGCGGTTCTCTATCCGGGAATGGCAAGGATCAGGAAAAGGGGAAAACGACCGTAAAGGTGCTTCCTTCCCCGGGAACGGAAGAAACGGAAATCATGCCGTCGTGTGCGGTTACAATTTCCTTGCAGATGGCAAGTCCAAGGCCGGTTCCGTTTTTCTTATGTGTGACAAAAAGGTCAAAGAGAGTCGGCAGATCCTCGGCGGGGATTCCGCAGCCAGTGTCCTGCACACGGATGGTCAGAAAGTCACCGTCGAAACAGAGAGAGATTTTGATCGTTCCGCCGGAAGGCATTGCTTCCGCCGCATTTCGGATCAGGTTCAGAAAAAGCTGACGAAATTGCGTGGTATCAAGGGCAAAGCGCGGAATGGCAGATTCCTTGACAAGTTCAATGGAAACCTGTTGTTTTTCGAGGAGAACGCCGGTATCGGCACAGAGATTCTGGAGCAGAAGATAAGGATTCACGTAAGCGCGTACCGCCCGATATGAATGATTATAGCAGGAGAGCTCATCGAGCAGGGAGTTCAGAAAAGCCATATTTTCCTGGATTTTCTGAAAATAGAGATCGTTGGAAAGCTCCGGATGCGCTAAAAGAAGAAGCTGATGAAAGCTGTGGATAACCGCAACAGGATTTCGAACCTCATGTGAAATCCGGGAAATCATAGCGTGACATTCTTCCGATAAGCCCTGTGAATTGGTTGTTGGTTCTTTTGACATAGCCGTATCCTCCTTATGATGCGTAGGTAATGATTTTTGATTAGGCAAAAGTTTAGCATTGAAAAGGGGGAGCGCGCAACAAAAAGCGTTCTGCATTATTTGACATTTTTCGACAAATAGTGAGAAAATAGAGTTGTTCGGAACCGTGCAGAACGGGATTCGGAACAACAGAAGAATTAAAAAAAGTAAAGGAGAAAAAGATCATGGATTGTATTTTTTGTAAATTAGCAAACGGAGAAATTCCAACCGCGACATTGTATGAGGACGATGAGTTCCGTGTCATTCTGGATCAGGGACCGGCAACGAAAGGACATGCGCTGATTCTTCCAAAACAGCATTTTGCAAACATTTATGAAATTCCGGATGAAACCGCAGCGAAAGCAATGATTCTCGGCAAAAAAATGGCGACGGCCATGACGAAAGCGCTTCATTCTGATGGCTTCAATCTGGTACAGAACAATGGTGAGGCAGCAGGACAGACGGTATTCCACTTCCATATGCATCTGATTCCAAGATATGAAGGTGACAATGCCGGTATTGCTGCATGGAAGCAGGGAACTCTCGAGGATGCGGTAAAAGAGCAGATCATTGAGAGCGTGACGGCAGAGCTGAAGGCCTGAGAAAAGGCTGGCAGCAGCCAGAAAAAGAATCAATGACAGACGAACAGGGGCGGAGAACAATGGACAAAAATAACTTTTCAGAAATATATAAAAAGTATGTAATGACAGCCTATTCAGCCGCAATGCAGGTGGTGCACAATGAAGCCGATGCGGATGATATCGCACAGGAAACGATGGTGAAACTGTACCTGAATATTGATGCGCTGGATGAAGACAGAGTAGAAGGCTGGGTCCGTGTCGCTGCAAAGAATCTGGGAATTGATTATCAAAGAAAAACACAACGTTTTGACTGGAACGAACTGGATGAGGATCTTCGGGCGGAAGAGATGGAACTTCCGACGCTTGCAGAGGAAGAAAAGCAGGAGAGAAATCATTTTTTTCAGGAAGTGATGGATGCACTGAAAGATCATGATGAATCGGGTTATTATATTACGCGTGAAATCAAGGTGCATGAGCGTTCGGAAAAGGAAGTAGCATCCGAAATGGGTATCACCATCGGAAATCTGCGGGTGAAAATGACCCGGACGAAAAAATGGCTTTGCCAGCACTTTGCTGACAAAGCCAGAGAAAGGGGATTTCTGTAGTTACTATTTGCGTTCGCATTCCTGGATCAGGGAAAGGATGCGGCCGATGGAATCGGTGTGGCTGCTCTTCTTCATCGCATTGATGTAGGTCTGACGGTTTTCGTAAACCTCACGGATTGCGGACTGAAGAGTCTGCGCATTCACGGATTCTTCTTCCAGAACTTTACTGTAACCCTGACGCTCAAAGGAACGCGCATTTAAAATCTGGTCTCCGCGGCTGGCATTGGCAGAAAGCGGAATCAGAATGTTTGGTTTTGCCAGAGCACTGATTTCGCAGATCGCATTTGCGCCGGCGCGGGAGATGATCAGATCTGCTGCGGCGAAGAGATCCGGGAGCTCATCTTTGATGTACTCGAACTGAACGTAACCTTCGGTACCATTTAAGGATGCATCCAGTTTATCTTTACCGCAGAGATGAATCACCTGGAAATCTTTCAGAAGTTCTGGTAAAATAGAACGGACCGCATGATTGACAGCGACGGAACCGAGGCTTCCTCCGATGACGAGAATAACCGGTTTTGCGGCATTGAATCCGCAGAACTTCAGGCCTTCCCGTGCATCGCCGGACAGCAGTTCCTGGCGGATTGGCGTTCCGGTCAGAACGGCTTTGTTTTCCGGGAGACATTTAACGGTTTCCGGGAAATTACAGCAGACCTTTGCAGCGGACGGAATACACAGCTTATTTGCCAAGCCAGGCGTCATATCCGATTCATGGATGAGCGCCGGGACTTTACATGCTTTGGCGGCAAGGACAACCGGTACCGAAACGAAGCCGCCTTTGGAGAAGACAACGTTTGGTTTCAGCTTTTTGAGCAGTTTTTTTGCTTCAAAGTAGCCTTTTACGACGCGGAATGGATCGGAAAAGTTTTTCGGATCGAAGTAGCGGCGCAGCTTTCCGGATGAAATTCCGTAATACGGAATGCCGAGATCTTCGATCAGCTTGCGCTCCATACCGTCGTAGGAACCGATATAAGAGATTTTATAACCTGCTTCCTTTAATTTTGGAATCAGGGCAATATTCGGGGTAACATGGCCGGCGGTACCTCCGCCTGTCAGAACAATATGCTTCATGAGAATTCCTCCCTGGAATTTGATAATATCATTTGGCTTTTATTATCCCCTCAAGAAGAAAAAAAGTCAAGAGCGGTTACAACATGGAAAATGCCGAGGAACGGAAGAAGATGAAAAAGATAGAAAAAGAAGAACAGCTGAAAAAGAAACTGGAGCAGACGATGGAAGAAAAAATGGCTGCGGATTCGAAAACGGTGGAAGGGGAATCGGCAGTTGTAAAGGCAGAGGAAGGAAACACAGCAACAGAACAGGAGGCTGCGCCTGCGCTTTCAGAGGAAGAACTGAACGCAATGTACGAGCGCTTCCAGCAGCGCCTCCAGAAGGAAGGACTCGCGGACGCAGATGGAAAGCCGACAGAAAAAACACTGGAGATCCGCCGCCAGATCGTGGAGAGAAAGGTGGAACGCGAGAAGCAGGCGGAGAGACAGAAGAAGAGTGCAAAGAGAGCGAAAACAACAAAACACTGGGTACGGACGGCAAAGGCGGCGGGTGTTGTGTTGGTTGTGGGGGCTTGCGTTTTTGGAGCTAGTATGACGAGCGAGGCGAATCGGATTCGGTTGGTGGAGACAGTGCATGGCGTTTGGAATGCTGGAGATGCAACTGGAATAAATAATGGTGAAGATAGAGAATATTCTGCGGGAAGTTTGGATGAAGCACAGAAACAGATTCGAGATACATTGCATATTGCGGTTCCAGAATTTTATTATATTCCAACTGGAATGAAATATAGTAATGCAGTAGTATCAAAAGAAACACAAATGGCTGTGATTAAGTATAAGTATAATGGATATTCAGTATATTTTCATTTGGCAGCAAACGAAAAAGATTTATCGCAAGGAAGCTGGAAAGATAGTCAACAGATAAAAGTTGAAACGTTGGATGAAGAGATTAATGTTGAGATGGGAAACTTATTAGAAAATAATGAAGAATATCATTATGCAACATGGAAATATAAGGACGCGTATTATCAATTAGGTGGAAATATTGAAACAGAGGAAATAGTAAAAATTTTAAATGAAATGCAGTATAACATGTAATTTTTCCTAAATATGTGCGTATATAGTATAAGTGATGAAGACGAGAGAAAGAGGGTATATGAAAAGACGTATTAGTTTAAAGAGTATGTTTCTCTGCGCTATAATGATTTTTACAATGACATTTAATATGGTAAATGTGCAGGCGGAATCGTTAGATTATTTGGGAAGTACTGTAGATGGGTCTTTGTTAACAAATGATAATGAATCCTTAGGAACGTATAAAAGTATTGCAAGAAGTACATATTTGTTAGAAGGATTTGTAAGAATTACGAATAATGGAAATGGCTATGTTGGAATATTTGGCGGAACAGAATGTAATGTTACTTGCAATACAGTAAAGCTGAATATTTATTTGGAGCGTTCAAGCGGTGATGGAAATTTTTATAGTTACAAAAAATGGGAAAATGTAGATTACAATACGGACTCTTTATATATGAGTAAGGAAGTAAAGGTAGAAAAAGGTTATTATTATCGTTTAAGAGGCTATCATTCGTGTAAGAAAAATGGTGTTACTGAGAATGGGGGAAGTAGAACTGACGGTATTTACATTGGCTAATTAAATCTTTACAAAACCTTTGCAGTTGTAACTGAAAAAACAGAAATGATTTTTAACCTAGTAGTTTGCAACTCCCTCACCCCTTAAAAATTTCGGGGCCAGTCCCCTATAGAAACCTTATAACAATGAATATATTAAGACGAAAACGCAGATCTTTCAGGATTTTCAACGCGTCGAAATTCCTTTTTCCAACCACAACACAGATCTGAGTCATCATGTGTTACTATGTTCAGCGTGTGAGTGATCATACGGAACATCGGCTGGCCCCGATAAGTGAGGCATCGGTATTACTGCAGGAATACCGGTGCCTCTTTTCTATGCACTTCCGGCGGCCGATGCCCATAATTGAACAAAAATATCAAGATTGTTGTGCAATCTGCCTTAAAATTCCGTTGGAATCTGCCAGGTATTATGCTATAATAATCAAAAAAGAGAGAATAAGCATAAAATACAAAAGGAATTTCAGATTATTTTCGCGGACAACGCGTCAAAGACCATGCTGGCATGGGAACTTGACGACTGCTGGCCGCGATAACGGGCCAAACGCATAACGCGTGATTTGACCCGCAGTGACAACATTTTGTCCCCGAACAAACACGGGAGAACAGGAGGCATCTTATGCGTCTTACATTTCTTGGAGCAACACATGAAGTGACGGGCAGTTGTTATTATCTGGAGGCTGCCGGGAAGAAGTTTTTAGTGGACTGCGGTATGGAGCAGGGACCGAATATTTATGAAAACAAGCCGATTCCGGTTCCGGCATCCCAGCTTGATTTTGTATTGATCACGCACGCGCACATCGATCACACCGGAAATCTGCCGCTGCTGTATGCGCATGGCTTCCGCGGCCCAATCTATATGACTCCGGCGACGGTAGCGCTTTCGGACATCATGCTCCGTGACAGCGCACACATTCAGCTTGCCGAGGCCGAGTGGCGGAACCGCAAGAACCGCCGGGCGGGAAAAGAAGATTACGTCACACCATACACAATGGAGGACGCCCTCGGCGTGATCCGTCTGCTGGAAGGCATTCCGTATCATCAGCGTGTGACACTATCGGACGGCATTCAGATCCGTTTTCTCGATGCCGGTCATCTGCTCGGCTCCGCATCCATTGAGCTGTGGCTGACAGAGGACGGTGTGACGAAAAAACTGCTCTTCTCCGGCGATATCGGAAATATCCATCAGCCGCTGATCAACGACCCGGAGTACCCGGAGAGCGCCGATTACGTGATTATGGAATCCACCTACGGCGATCGCAGCCACGGACCGAAACCGGATTACGTGCCGGAACTGGCAAAAATCATTCAGGAAACGCTCGACCGCGGCGGCAACCTCGTGATCCCGTCGTTCGCTGTCGGCAGAACGCAGGAGATGCTGTACTTTATTCGTGAAATTAAGGCAGAACATCTGGTTCACGGTCACGGCGAATTCCCGGTTTACGTGGACAGTCCGCTTGCCGTTGAGGCAACCAATATTTTCCGCGATCACCAGAAAGAGTGCTACGATTCCGATGCTGCAGCGCTCCTTGCGCAGGGCATTAACCCGATTCTGTTTCCGGGCTTAAAGCTCTCGATTACATCCGATGAATCGAAAGCCATCAACTTCAACGAAACCCCGAAGGTCATTATCTCCGCGAGCGGCATGTGCGATGCGGGACGAATCAAGCATCATCTGAAACACAACCTCTGGCGGCAGGAGAGCACGGTTCTTTTCGTCGGCTATCAGGCCGTCGGCACACTGGGACGGGCGCTGATCGGAGGCGCGAAGGAAGTGAAATTGTTCCAGGAAGAGGTTCATGTGAACGCGCACATCATCCAGTTCCCGGGTATGAGCGGCCACGCAGATCAGGAAGGACTGCTCAAATGGGCGGGCAGTCTGCAGGCAAAACCGGACCGCGTTTTCGTAACGCACGGCGAAGATAAAGTGACGGAAATTTTTGCAGAAAAACTGTGGGACGAATTCCGCTACCAGGCGATGGCTCCGTTCTCCGGCACGGTATTTGACCTGAAAGAAAATGAATTCATCGAAAAAACCGTCGGCATTCCGATCCAGAAGGAAACAACGGCAAACGCAGGAACACTGCGCACGAGAAGCAGCGGAAATGCCGTCTTCGATCGTCTCGTTGCGGCTGGTCAGCGGCTGCTCACCGTCATTACAAGAAACAAAGGCGGTGCTAACAAAGACCTTTCGAAATTTGCCGATCAGATCAACAGTCTCTGCGACAAATGGGACAGATAAAGCAGTCCGGTGGCTGGAAGAAAGACTGTGCTATTAATATAGAAGAAAAACTGGAAGAAAGCAGACGGCAGGGAAGCTGTGCTGCATCAGAAAAGAAAAAACAGAAGTGGATAAATTACAAACTCCCCGGGGTGAGCATTCCCCGGGGAGGTATTATAATAAAAAAGAGCAAGCGTAAAAAAAGTTATTTCTGGATAGCCTGTTCCAGTGCTTTTGCAAGCTGGTCTGGACATGATGTTCCGCGTCCGTTGCAGTCGATGCCTTTCATGCGGGAGATGGCTTCGTTTACGTCCATGCCCTCAACGAGTCTTGCAACACCCTGTGTGTTTCCGTTGCATCCGCCTACGAACTGTACGTTGTGTACTTTACCGTCTTCTACCTCAAACAGAATTTTTCTGGAACAGGTACCTTTTGTTGTATATTCCATCGATAAGATCCTCCTTTGTGAATAAAAAATTAGAACATTATCGTGAACTTCAGCCACGATAATTCTTCGGTTCCTGCTATTATACCATAGATTACGAAAACAGCAAAGAAAAAAGATACCACAGATCCAAAATTTATTGTATACTGTAACAGGAATTACAAAGAAACCAGAAGGAAAAGAAAATGGACTCCCGGAGTTTTCCGTTCTTACTTTAGCGGCTGACCGCTGACAAAAATGATTTCATAAAAGCAAGAACAGAAAGAATCGGAGAGTACATGTAAAGTTATTGGAGGATATCATAAACATGAAGTTAATTGGAATTATCGGTGCAATGGAAGTTGAAGTTGCAAGCTTAAAGGAAATGATGACGGACGTTACAATCCGCACGAAGGCATCCATGGAGTTCAACCACGGTTACCTGAACGGAAAAGAAGTGGTTGTTGTGCGCAGCGGAATCGGTAAAGTAAACGCCGGTATCTGCACGCAGATTCTTGTGGATGATTACGGCGTGGACTGTGTCATCAACACCGGAATTGCAGGCTCCCTGCGGAATGAAATTAACATCGGCGATATCGTCATCTCGACCGATGCTGTTCAGCACGACATGGATGTGCGCATCTTCGGATACCCGCTCGGCGAGATTCCGCAGATGGGCGTTTTGAGCTTCCCGGCAGACGAGCACCTCGCAGAGGTGGCAGAGGAAGTCTGCAAGGAAGTCAATCCGGAAATCCAGGTATTCCGCGGACGCGTGGTCAGCGGTGACCAGTTTATTTCCAGCAAAGAAGTGAAAAACCATCTGATCGAGGAATTCAACGGTTCCTGCGCCGAGATGGAGGGCGCTGCGATTGCGCAGGGCGCTTATCTGAACAAGATTCCATACGTCGTACTCCGCGCCATCTCCGACAAAGCAGACGACAGCGCAACAATGGACTACCCGACCTTTGAGAGCGAGGCAGCCCGCCACTGTGTTAACCTGCTGCAGGAAATGGTAAAACGCCTGTAATCTAAAAAAAGCAAGAAGAAAAAATCGACAAACGAGTAGGCGAAAACCAGCGAAACCACGCGAACCGGCACGAAAGCAGTCCCCTGAAAGAACGAAAAATAAAAATTCACGCGAAAAAGCACAGAATCACAAAGAATTTGACGAACGTTTTTTGTTTCCAAAATTTTCCGGCGGTGCTATACTGTGGCACATCGGAGGAGGAGACGTCCTTCTGTCCGATATGCCAGCGGAAGAATCCTGTGCGCGCAAATTCTGCCGCGGCATCCGCCGATGCACCGCAACGGAAGCACCGGCATATGATCATGACAGGCAAATTCAAAAATCATCAGGGGGAATAAGAATGCTGGAGTTTTGTGTGAAACAAAATGTGTTCTTATACGCAATGATAGCAGCAGGAATCGCCGGTGTGTGGTGCCTGTTCTGGAATAACCGTTTCTACACCCGGGCCATCCGCGATCTCGGAAGGCTGAAGGAACCAAAGTCGAAATGGACCAGGTCGGTGCTGGAAACGTGTCAGAGAAAAGCGCATCCCTTTTCGAATGCCGGGGCGTTTATGCGCAGCCAGATTGCACAGGGCAGGTCAGCGGGAATGGCAGTCCCGACGCTTCTGCGCGGAAGCCAGAATATGATCCTCACGGTTCTGGCGCTGTCGATTCTTTCGCTGTGGGCGATCTACCGATACCGTTATGGAGAGGCGGAGCTGATGCGCTACCTCGGAACGGGCACCGCGCTCGCCGGAGGCCTTGTCTTTTTCCGGCTCTGTCTGGATTTCGGCGGAAAAGAGGAAATTCTGCTGAACGGCTGGACAGACTATCTGGAAAATGAGTTTGCAGCGACGAAACAGAGTGCGGTGCTGGAAACCGTACAGCAGACCGAACGGCAGCCGGTGCAGGCGGAAGCCATGGCACAGGCGGGAACCGGAGCGGCGAAAACAAAAGCGCAGACTGCGGGAAGCGAGTCCGCCAAAGAGCGGAACGAACTGTTCGCAGATCCGGAAAAAGAAGCGAGGATTTCGAAAGTCAGGGAGGGCATCCGCCAGACCGCCGCGGCCGAGAGCAGGTTTGCCGGAATGCTGACGCCCGAGGAAGAGAAGCTGATGAGGGAGATTATCAGCGAATACGTGTAAATACCAGGGGATCAGGCCGGGTAGCATGGCATATCGACATGACCATATTTCCGAATCGGCAGTCCGCAGGTATCTAAGATAAAAATATTTCAGGCAGTGCCGTCTTTCAAAACAGACAGGCGGCACTGCTTTCCCGGATAAAGCAGAATCATCATCTGCAAAAGGAGGAACCAACATGAGACTTGTAATTCTTGAGGCAGAGTCACTGGGAAAGGACATGGATCTGTCCGGCTTTTCCCGTTTTGGGGAAGTGACAGTATATGAAAAAACAACGGAGGAGGAATGCCCGGAGCGTGTGCGGGAGGCGGATATCGTCATCTGCAACAAGGTGCGCATGTGCAGCCGCACCCTGTCCGGCGCGGAGAACCTGAAACTGATCTGCGTCACCGCAACCGGCATCAACAACATCGATCTCGATTATGTGAAGCGCCACAACATCGCCGTGACGAACGTCGCCGGCTATTCCACCGTCAGCGTGGCCCAGCACACCTTTGCGATGTACTTCTATCTGGCAGAAAAACTCCGTTATTACGATGATTACGTAAAAAACGGCAGCTACGCCGCCAGCAGTCTTTTCACCTGCATGGACAGACCGTTCACCGAGCTGGAGGGCAAGACGTGGGGCATCATCGGCCTTGGCGCGATCGGCAGAAAAGTGGCTTCGATTGCACAGGCATTCGGCTGCCGTGTGATCTATTACTCCACCTCTGGTGCACACGACGATCCGGACTACGAGCGGGTCGATCTCTATCGTCTGCTGAAGGATTCTGATGTGGTTTCCATCCACGCCCCGTTAAATGAGGCGACCGAGAACCTGATGAATATCGAAACGTTTGCCAACATGAAGCGGAACGCAATTCTGATCAACGTCGGCCGCGGCTCGATCGTGAATGAGCGTGACCTCTGCTGTGCCTTGCGCGAGGGCCTGATCGCCGGAGCAGCGCTCGATGTACTTTCCAGCGAGCCGATCCGCAGTGACAGTCCGTTGCTGAAAATGGCGGACGACGACCGCCTGTACATCACGCCGCACATCGCCTGGGCATCGAAGGAAGCCCGCACGCGCCTGATCGGACTGGCGCAGAAAAATATTGCTTCGTACCTGGAAGGCGGCATGGAAAACCGCATGGTATAAAAGGGATACAAATCCAGGGACAAAATACATAAAAAGAGCCGGACATCCGACGGAACCGCAGAGGGGACTGTAAGAACAGCCGCTCCCAAGTTCCGCCGGATGCCCGGCTTTTGCATTTGCTTTATTCGCTGCAAAAACGAGAGAACATTATTCCTCTGTAATCTGAATTTCCAGATAATCAAACTCCAGCGATTCAATAAAATTATCCTGTGTGAACCGCGTGTTCGATCTCCGTTTAAACTCCGAAATATTCGTATCGAGCCAGATCGGCTTCGCCAGATCCAGGCATCACAGATTTCATCGAGCGCACGGAAGACCTTGTGCGTTCTGGTATCTTCATCGTCGATGCAGACGGTAAGATCCTGAAGAATATGATTGTTTTCCACTAATTTTCCCCACATCTGAAACATATTAAAAATCCTCCTGAAAAGTACAAAGTAAACAGTGCATTTGGAACGACCGTGTTAATCGCTGGTAACGGTATGCAGTTCCTTAAAATCCTTCGGCGAGATCCCGTACTCTTTTTTAAACGCGCGGTAAAAACTCGAATAGTCGTGAAATCCGAACAGCAGATACACCTTCGTGACCGGTACATCGCCGAGCAGCGCTTCACGGCACCTTGCCAGCCGCTTTTTGGAAATGTACTGGTGGATCGACATGCCGATTTCATCCTTGAAAACGTGTGCAATGTGATATTTGCTCACAAAAAGTTCCGCCGCCAGCCGTTCGAGCGACAGATCCTCGGACAGGTGCTCATCAATATAGAAACAGAGCTGTTCATACAGCGAGAGCTGTGCTTTCAGGGTGAGCGGGTGATGCTGCTCATACACCGTGCGGTTGATCTGCATCAGCAGGTCGCTGACGTAGAGAAAAATCTGCGTCTCTTTTCCGAAATGATCGGACCGCATTTCCTCAATCAGGCGGATGGTGCGGTACTGGATTGTGTTGAACTCGACGGAATCGAGCGGGAACAGATATTTCTGATTTTCGGCAGCGTATTCCATCAGGTAAACATAGTCGGCGGAACGGGCGCGGAGCTGCTCTGCAAAAGCGGCGCTGACCCAGAAAACAAAGCGGCGGTACGGCACAGACAGGTCGTGCATCACCAGATGATGCGGCACGCCGGGCGGAATCAGAAGAAGATCGCCGGGCGTCGGTGTGTAGAGCACCCCGTCGATTTCCAGGGAGATCGCCCCTTCGAGAAAGAGATAGAACTCATAATGGGTATGCGTATGTTCTTTTACGCCGGGCACATCGATGGTGCTGTAATAGTATAACTCAAACGTATCCGAAATCATGTACTGCCGGGTGGCAAATTTCGTCTGCAGTTTTTCTTTCATAATAAAAGCATCCTTGCAAAAAAATGATATTTTTGAACCATAACAACAATTCCCAGCATATCACAAAACAGCAAGTTTTACAATGTATTCGGCAATCTGCACAATAGAAAAAAATAACTTGTCCGGTTATGATACAAGGGAATAAAATAAAAACAGAATGCAGAACAAATTTCAGATAAAGATCAAAACGGAGGAACAGCTATCATGAATCAGATTCTCGAACAGCTTGGAACATATGGCATTGTGCCGGTTGTCGTATTACAGGATGCAGCAAAAGCAGAGCCGCTTGCCGAAGCTCTCTGCAAGGGCGGACTTGCCTGCGCCGAGGTGACCTTCCGCACCGATGCGGCAGAAGAATCCATCCGCATTATGAGCGAAAAATTCCCGGAGATGCTGGTGGGAGCCGGAACTGTGCTCACAACCGAGCAGGCGGACCGCGCCGTGAAAGCCGGAGCAAAATTTATCGTCAGCCCGGGCCTCAACCCGGAGGTAGTAAAATGGTGCCAGGCACACGAAGTACCAGTGATCCCGGGCATCGTGACCCCGACCGAGATGGAGCAGGCGATCGGCCTTGGCCTCACCATGGTGAAATTCTTCCCGGCAGAACCGGCAGGCGGACTGAAATACATCCGTGCCATCGCAGCACCGTACACCATGATGAAATTCATGCCGACCGGCGGCATCAACCCGCAGAATGTAAGAGAATACCTGGCATACGACCGCATCGCAGCATGCGGCGGAAGCTGGATGGTAAAAAATACGATGATTGAAAACAACGAATTCGACCGCATCGAAGAGCTGGTGAAAGAGGCGGTTGAGATCGTAAAGGAAAGCCGGACGTGACGACATCCTTCCCGCAGTCGATCGGCATGAGTGCCTCGTGGGATCCAGAGCTGATAAAACAGGCTGGTGAAGTGACAGGAACCGAAGCGCGCGTCATCTGGCACCGTCATCCGGACTATGGCCTCAGCCGCTGGGCACCGACCGTTGACCTCGAGCGTGATCCGAGATGGGGAAGAAACGAGGAGGGCTACGGCGAGGACCCTGTGCTGACCGGAAAAATGGCCGGCGCTTACATCGAGGGAATGCAGGGCGACGATCCAAAATATCTGCGCTGTGCATCAACCCTGAAACACTTCTATGGAAACAACACAGAGGTCGGCCGCGGCTGGAAGAACTCTTCGATTGACCCGCGGAATAAATATGAGCTGTATCTCGAGCCGTTCCGCAGATGTATTGAGGAGAGCGGCGCAGAGGGCATCATGACGGTGTACAACAGAATCAACGGCACCGTCGGGCCGCCTGAACATGGTCATGAAAGGAACCACCACCGCCGGCGCCGGAATGGTCCGGGAAAACATGGAAATCTCGGAATCCGTCATCATGAAACAGGCGGACCAGAAGATGTATGAAAATAAAAAAAGTTCACGGTGAATCGCCGCAATGGATTGTCCCCGCGGGTCTTTTCGTGGTACAATGAAACATAACCGATAAAAAGAAAAACGAGGGCAGAACATGAACGAATTATATGAAATGATTGAAAAGAAAATCAAAGAATCCGGCTATCCGCGACCGATTTCGGGAAGCGATGTTTACGATGACATCTGCGACCAGATCGAGGGAAAAGAGAACGGTTCCTATGTGGTATTATCGAAATTTGATGATGATGTGATTTTTGAGTACCACATCACGGTGATGGATGATGAATTCAACCTCGGCGTGCTGACGATGCGCACCCCGGAGGGCGTGTTTGAGACAGATTTTGACCAGTAAAAGAGAAAAGAAAGAGGTTGTTACTTATGCCGAATGTTGAAAAAATCACAAAACAGACGGAAAATCCGTTCGTAAATCTTTACCTGGTGGAAGGGACAAACAAAGTAAACCATCACTTCCGCTATTACGTGGCTTCCCGCGCAAAATCCATCGAGCAGATGAAGATTAAAACAAGGAAAAATACGCCGGACGGTGTGCTGATGTACAGTCTGTACGGGGAAAAACGCGACAAAATTGTCCTAGTGCGCCAGTACCGCGTTTCCATTGACGACTACATCTACGAATTCCCGGCAGGCCTGGTGGAACCGGGCGAGGAGTTCCATGAGGCTGCCGTGCGCGAGATGCATGAGGAGACCGGTCTTACGTTTCACCCGTTGAAAGTAGATCCCTGCTACGAGAAACCGTTCTTCACCACAATCGGCCTGACCGATGAAGCATGCTCTGCCGTTTACGGCTGGTGCGAGGGCGAGATCAGCCGCAAATACCTCGAAGAGAGCGAAGTGATCGAAGTTGTCCTTGCTGACCGCGAGGAGGCAAAGAGAATTTTAAAGGAAGAAAATGTAGCAATTATGTGTTCTTATCATCTGATGCATTTTATTCATGATGAGGAGCCGTTTGCATTCCTGAAATAAGTGGCGGGGAGCCAGAAACACACAACCCCTGGAAGTTCTTAGCACGAACTGCCAGGGGTTGTGTGTTTCTGACTCCCATTTACGTTGTGGGGGACGGGAGGGTGAGGACTCAGGTGTAGTATTGGGCCTGGGTTTCGTAAAGATTGGCGTAGATGCCGTGGTTTGCGAGGAGGGTGTCGTGGGTTCCGTCTTCGGCGATGCGGCCGTGGTCGAGGACGATGATGCGGTCGCAGAATTTGCAGCTGCTCATGCGGTGGGAGATGTAGACGGCGGTTTTGCCGGCAGTCATCTGGCTGAACTGTTCGTAGATTTCGGCTTCGGCGATGGGGTCGAGGGCGGCGGTCGGCTCGTCGAGGATGACGAACGGGGCATCCTTGTAGAGGCGCGGGCGATAGCGGTGCGCTGGGCCTCGCCGCCGGAGAGGTCGACACCAGAGCCGTTGTTGTTGTAAAGGCGGGTGCGGACGCCTTGCGGGAGTTGCTGTACACGGTCGGTGAGACCGACTTTTGCAAGAGAGGATTGCAAAGCAGCTTCATCAATCGTAGTCCCTGCGGCGATGTTTTCGTCGAGCGGAAGGGAGAACAGGTGGAAATCCTGGAAAACCACGGAGAAGGCCTGGGTGTACTCTTTGTAATTGTATTTGCGGATGTCGATGCCGTTTAAGGTAATATAGCCGGAGGTCGGCTCGTACAGGCGGCAGAGCAGTTTGATGAGTGTCGTTTTTCCGGCTCCGTTGCGGCCGACGAGGGCGGTTTTGTCACCGATGGCAAAGGACAGTGTCACATGCTCGAGCACCGGAATGTCTGTGCCGGAATAGGAGAAGGAAACGTCGTGGAAGGCAAAGGCGTACTGACCGTCGTCACGTTTTTCGATCGGGAGTGTGCCGTCGTACGACATGGATGGCTGTGCGATGAAATCCTCATACGTCGCAAGATACGAATTGATATAGTCAAACTGTGAGCCGGTTGTGAAAAACGTCTGCAGATCCCCCATGGCGCGGGTGACGGAACCGGCATACAGAAGGACATCTCCGATGGGGAGCACACCGTACAGCGCTTTGGCGCCGATCAGAAGGTATGCGGTGAAATTAGAAAGGAGTGAGAGCAGCGCATTTTTGCCGTCTGTGACGGCGGAAAAACGGGCGAAGCCGAGGTACATCGGCAGAAAGTGTGCCATGGCCTTTCCAAACTGTGCGTCGAGAAAACCATCGAGATGACCGATACGGATATCGTCCGCATGCCGTTCTTCGAGCATCACATTGACGAGATAATTGGCGACGGAGTTGGAATGGTCGTTGCCCTGGTTCAGCTCAATTTTTTTCTGCGTACTCTCGCGGTTGATGCGGGAGGAAAGAGCCAGCTGCAGTCCGCAGAGCAGGAGCAGCGCGAGTGTCGAAAACGGCGAGGTAAAGAAGTTTTTCATGCTGCTGCCCGGAAGAAGGAACAGGCGGAGCAGGAAGAACAACGCATAGAGAAGGGAGAGCAGGGAAGTCATCATCGTATGGATCACGATCAGCTGGTCACCCACATTTCCTGACCCCATGGAAGAGACATTGGTGCGCCGGATGGCATCCATCGTCTCGGTTTTTTCAAATTTTTCAAATTCCAGTTCCAGCGCCTTCGCGGTGATTTTCTGTTCCGTGAGCGCAAGGCAGAGTTCCTTCTGGCCGTCGAGATACTGGCGGCAGATTTTTTCAAACAGCCCCAGTCCATACTGTACCAGCAGAAAGATGACAACGGTATACAGACAGACGCGGTACGATTTTGCAAGCAGCAGATTCAGAATCCGCGCCGAGAAAAACAGCGAGAGATACGGCAGCGTGGCAGCGGCAAAAGCACTTCCGATCAGCCAGAACAGCACGCGGTGATTGCCTTGGCTTACCATAGTTAAAAAGCGGCAGACGGCATGAAACCGTTCTTTCATTTTCATAAGGAATGTTCCTCCGTTTCCTGATAATACTGGCTCTGAACTTCAAACATATGCGCATACGACCCGCCAAGCGCGAGCAGCTCCTCATGGGTTCCGCGCTCTTTGATCCTTCCGTTTCCAAGAAACAGAATCGTATCGCAGAACCGTGTCGATGCGAGACGGTGTGAGATGAAAAGCGCAGTCTTATTTTTCAGCAGCGTGCTGTAGGTTTCGTACATTTCATTTTCTGAGATTGCGTCGAGCGCAGCGGTTGGCTCATCGAGCAGGAGCAGACGGCAGTTTTTGTAGAGAGCCCGCGCCATCATGAGTTTCTGCATCTCACCGCCGGAGAGGGTGACGCCGTCGTCGGTCATATCTTTACCGAGATACGTTTCCTCTTTTTGCGGAAGACCTGCGATTTTCTCCCAGAGTCCGGCGCGAACGAGAGCTTCGCGGCAGTGGTCACGGTCGGTCTCTTCCAGAGTGGAACAGCTCACATTTTCTGCGATCGAGAATGAGAGTGCAAACGGGTCCTGAAAGACGGCGGCAACCGCTTCGTAATACTGTGCCGGATTCAGATTGGTAAGGGAAATGCCGTTGACAGTGATGCTTCCTTCTGCCGGCTGATACAGCCCGCAGATCAGCTTGACAATCGTAGATTCCCAGCGCCGTTGATACCGACAAGAGCCGTGTGTTCGCCTGCGTGGAGCGTAAAGCTGACATCATCGAGGATCTTTTTCTCACTTTCCGGATAAGAAAAGGAAACGTGGGAAAAACAGATCTCCAGCGGTTTCATACGGTCAAATTCCGGCCGGAACGGCAGTGCATGGCCGGCCGGGAGCGGCAGGTCGAGGAACTCCCGCATCCAGCGGATCTGTTCAAGGCAGAGCACCGATTTGGAGAGTGCGGAGGTGATCTCGTTAAAATACGATGAGAAGCCAGAAACTGCGCCGAGCGCCAGCACAAAGCCGGAAACAGTCATCGTGCCGTGGGAGAGACGGTAAATCAGAAAGCCGTAGCAGATGCCGCCGCGCAGAAGCTGCAAGGTAAGTGTCAGCAGATCATTCACAAAGTAGGCGCTGCGGATGTGAAACAGGATTTTCTGGTATCGTTTGTTGATCTGTCGGTAGACACCATCAATCCATCCGCCCAGCTGGTAGAGACGGACATCTTTTCCGGCCGCAGTGTCATACGACTGTTTCTGAAAATAGCGCTGCGACAATTTAATCGCGGACAGATCATCCCGGCGGCGGACTTCGTAGGAAGCCGCGCGGCGGTAGCTGAGAAACTGAAGAACCGAGAGCACCAGCAGCAGAAGAATGATGGCTGGATGGACACTTCCAATCAGCCCTGCGTAGAGGAGCAGACCGAGAAAGGAAGAAAAAATTGTGACATCATAGCGGAACATTCCTTCCACTCCGACCCAGTTGCTGGAAACGGCATCGGTGGCTTTTTCAATGAGCTGCAGCGTCGACTGCTCGGTCAGAACGGCGTAGTCCATCCGCATGAAATGGCGGAGCAGACGGCGCATAAAAAAGCCGGTCCGGAATTCGGTATACTGCCAGGCGTTCCGTGACTGCAGAAACGCATGGCTGACGAAAACGACGGCATAAAGGAGAAAGAGAACCAGCGTTCCAAGCGCAAACCCGGCAAAGCCGCGGCTCTGTTCCAGAAAAAAGAGAATTCCGGAAGGAAGCAGAATCCCGAAAAAGCCGGTGAGCACCTGTGAGACGATTTCGAGTGCCTGAAAGAGAAACGGCTTTTTGCTGTAATGCCACAGCTCCCGATGAATATAAATGTAGTTAGACCATAATGAATACATAAAGACCTCCTCTGTCACATATCTTTCGTGAACTGTAGTTATCCTACCATATTCATGCAAAACACGGGGGAAAAGTACGTAAATGGAACAAAAAAGAACGCGAACAGCAAAAAAAGTGTTCACGTTCTGCAAAATTTCTCTGTAGAATCATCGGACAAAATCAAAAAATCCTGGAAAGAGCTTTTTACAGCGGCAGCATAATCTCCGTCACGAAAACGCCGGGCTCGTTCTGCCGGTTGATATATCCTTCGTACTTTTCCACAACAAGATTGATCCGTTTCAGCCCATGCCCGTGATTTCCGCGCTTCGTGGTGATATACTCGCTGTCCAGCTTCCGCACAGTGTCCTTTGTTGCATTCGTAACGGAAATATACAGCTGGTTTTTCAGCACACCAATATAAAGCCGGATATAAGGATCCGCAAGGCCCTCGCATGCTTCCACCGCATTGTCAATCAGATTTCCGATCAGCGCGCAGAGATCAATATCACTCACCGTAAGATTGGCCGGGCAGGCTGCCTTGTAATCCACGCGGATGCCGTTCTTTTCGGCGAGTGAAATTTTGGAATTTAAAATCGCATCGAGATTCACATTCCCCGAGTCGCAGAGCTGGTTGACCTGATCGAGATCATTTTCGAGCAGCCCGAGATATTCCTGCAGCTTATCATACTGTCCCATCTCAACATATGCCTTCATTGACTGCAGATGATTGTGGTAATCATGGCGCCAGCCGCGCATTGTCAGATAGATATTCTGCACTTCCTCGACCTGGCGGGCGAGAAGCTGGTTCTGGTATTCGATATTTTTGCGTTCCAGATAATGGGATAAAAAAGGAATGTGCACCATGAAACATCACCTCGGTTCGTTCGGAATTGGAAATTAAAAAATGCAAAACCTTTAAAACGCATTCGGCCGGTAAAACTGCAGGAACGCATGGTTGAGTGATGCATAGCATCCGCGGCTGACCGGAATTTTTGTTCCGTCCGACAAGAGACATTCCGTCCGCGTGATCCGCTCCACATGAGCGAGATTCACAAGATAACTCCGGTGTGCTGCCGCAAAACATTCTTCTGTCCTACCAGAAGCCTGCCATGCGGCGGAAAGCTCTTCGCGGAATTCCGACAGATTTTTCTTAAACGTTTCCGTGCCGGCGGCCGTATGCAGCGTCAGATAATGATTATCGGATTCCACAAAAAGCAGATCCGAGAGGAACAGCTTCTGCGTCTCCCCGCCAAGCGAAAGCAGCAGATGCGGCTTTTCCTGTCCGCGCATCGCCTGCAGTTCGTCGAGCAGCGGAAACAGTGTGTCTTCCGTCACCGGCTTTAAGAGATACCGAAACGCCTGCACCTCATACCCTTCGAAAACGTATTCTCTGTGGTTCGTCAGAAAGAGAATCGGCACCTCACTGTCCGTCTCGCGGATTTTCCGCGCCAGCGCCATGCCGTCCATTCCGCCGAGGTCAATATCGAGAAAGATGAGATCAAACGGATACGAGCCGGGATACTGGAACAGAAAAGCGGCGGAGTCTGAAAAGGCTTCCACGGTCAGAGGAAGCCTTTTTCGCTCCGCAAAGGTGCGGAGCAGCATTTCCATCCGGGAACGCTGCGCCGGTTCATCTTCGCAGTAAGCAATTCTCATGTTATTCACCCAAACATTTTTTGAAGAAGTTATCGTAAACGGTAATCATTTCCTCGGTCCAGAATGCTGCACCGCCGTGGTCTGCGCCGCGAAGAAGATACAGCTGTACATCTTTTCCGGCATCCTTTAATGCGTGGTAGAGATCGACACTCTGCTGGCAGAACACCATCGTGTCCTTGGTGCCGTGTGCGATCAGCATCGGCGGGAAATCCTCGTTCACGTATGTTTTGGAGCAGGCTGCCTTAGCCTCCTCAAGATGCTCGGTAATGTCATAGCCCATCAGCATGCCCTCCGGGCTGTCCGGTTTCTGATGGTTCAGCGTTGTCGGATAGCCGTACGGCAGTGTCACATCAACAGCTCCGTACAGATCGATAATACCGCATACCTCGCAGCTTTCCTTATTGATCGGCTCATCGAGCTTTCCACTCTTTGCGGTCATGCCGGCAACGGAGGAAACCTGTCCGCCGGAAGAATCTCCCATGAAGAACATCTGCGCCGGATTCAGCTTATACTCATCCGCATGCGCGCGAAGGAAACGGACGGCATTTTTTGCGTCGATGATCTGCGCTGGGAAATGTGCGATTCCGCTGTGACGGTATTCGACGATTGCAACAACGTAGCCGCGCTGCGCCAGACGGGCGATCATGCCGACCTTCTGGTAGACATACTGTTTCATCCAGGCGGATCCCTGAATAAATGTGATGCACGGCCAGGTGCGCTCCGGGTGCGCCATCTGGAATGGTGTGAAAATTTCCAGATGAAGATTGTGTGCCTCGTCGTAGACAACTTCATGGGCATAGCGGATCTCAATTTCCTCTCCGGTCACCGGAATCTCCACAGCACCGTCCACTGCGTCCTCGTAGTCCGGCATTGTCTCATACGTATAATTTGATGGTTCAATAATCATGTGTAAAAACCTCCTTTTTGGTAAACCCCTTCTGTCAGAAACAATAAGTATGGATGACTTATGATTTCTTCGACTCCTCATATGATTTTAACTCGGAAAGCGCCTCACCTGCAAGTGGATACAGCGCAATAATGTTGAAAATCGTCATCAGCCCGATGCCGACATCACCGAGATCCCATACAAACGTGTAGGCTGCAATACCGCCGATAAACAGCATCACAAGCGCCAGCACCTTGTAAGCGGTCTGGAAGCACCATTTGTCGCCGAACAGGTAGGCAACGTTGCATCTGGCATAAAACAGAATGCCGAGGAATGTGGAAAAGCTGAATAAAAACAGGGTAAGTGCAATGAAAATCACACCGAATTTTCCCAGATGATACTGCATGGCGGTCTGTAAGAGATCCATGCCGGAAAGGCCATTAATCAGATCCTTTGGTGCAAGCAGCATAATCATTGCGGTGCAGCTGCAGATGACGATTGTGTCAACAAAAACGCCGAGCGCCTGTACAAGACCCGCTTTGGCCGGGCGGTCGCATTCTGCCGCAGCAGCAGCGCACGGAGCGGAGCCGGAACCGGCCTCATTCGAAAACAGACCACGCTTTACACCGTTCATCAGAACAGCACCAAAACCGCCGGCTGCCATCTGACGAAGCCCGAAGGCTTCCTCAAAAATGCGCGCAAACACAGAAGGAATCTGACGGAAGTTGACTGCGATGATAAACAGTGTGATAAAGAAATAGCAGACTGCCATGACAGGAACTACAAAATCCAGCACCTTTACGGTTGCATTTTTCCGCAGTACGATGATTGCAGAAAGAATCACCAGCATGATACTGGTGTAAAGCGGCGGAATGGAAAATGCATTTTTAAAAGAAGAAGCCACGGAATTGCTGATTACCTGACTGATGCCGCACCAGCAGATCAGACCGGCAATGGCAAACAGGACAGCCGGCAGAACGTATCGTTTTTTCTTCTTAAGGCGGTCTTCAACCAGATCGTGAATGTAGTAGGCAGGACCGCCGCGGTAGCCGCCGTACAGAGGATCTTCTTCTTTGTGAAGCTGTGCGAGCGTAGCTTCGATAAACGCGGTAGACGAGCCGATGATAGCCGTCACCCACATCCAGAACACAGCACCTGCGCCTCCGGCGGAGACTGCAGCGACAACGCCGACCAGATTTCCCATACCGACACGCGTTGCGGTGGAAACGATCAGTGTCTGAAAAGAAGAAAGGCTGCTTTTTTCATTTTTCTTTTCCGACAGGGCACGGATCATGTCCGGGAACAGACGGATGGGAAGAAAACGTGTCCGGATCGTAAAATAGATGCCGGTTGGGATCAGCAGAAGAATCAGAAGGGAGATTCCGAGACTGCCGCCGCCCGGGAGCGGAATCGTAAAAAGATCGCCCCAGAGAAAGTTGTAGACTGTGGTGATGAGATTGACAATCATGTTTTCAAAAACCCTCATTTCAAAATATTTGCGGCACTGTGAAACGTCAAAGCATAAAAGCACCGTTACCTGCTATTATATCGGTTTCTGTTTGGAATGTAAAGAAGGGAAGAGAAAAGATAAGAGGCAAATATCAGCTTTTTCCGAAACCAGAAAAAGTTGATATCTGCCTCTTAAAAGGGCATCTTTTGTTTTACGGTACAGATTACGCGGTCAGCCTGCGAGATGCAGCATCTCGATCAGGAACAGCCAGCTCAGGCCATAGAATGTAACGACAGCGACAAGGTCGTTGACCGTCGTGATGAGCGGACCGGAAGCAACCGCCGGATCGATGTGGATCTTTTTGAAGAACAGCGGAATGCAGGTGCCGACTGCACTGGAAATCAGCATTGCCAGAAGCAGTGCGATGCCGATGCAGGCGGAAACGGAAAATGCGAACATCATGGTCTTTCCCTTGAATAAGAAGATGAAAAGTCCGATGACAGCAAAGGACAGAACACCAAGCAGAAGACCATTGCAGAAACCGATGCGCATTTCCTTGAAAACAAGCTGTAATTTCTGTTTTCCGGTCAGGGACTCATCCATCAGGACACGGATGGTAACAGCCAGGGACTGGGTACCAACGTTTCCGGCCATGTCAAGGATCAGGGACTGGAAGGTCATGATGATCGGAAGGGTTGTGACAACCTGTTCGAAAATACCGACTACAGAAGAAACCAGCATGCCAAGACCGAGCAGGATGATCAGCCATGGAAGACGTTTTTTCATACTGTCTTTTAACGGCTCTTTTAAATCCTCCTCTGCGGTCAGACCTGCGAACATCGCGTAGTCCTCACCCATCTCATCATCAACCAGGTCGATGATGTTTGATGATGTGATGACACCGAGCAGGCGGTTGTCATTGTCGAGGACCGGAATAGAATCCTCGGAATAATCCTTCAGTTCTTCGATACACTCGTTGATCGGCTCCTCTGCATATACGTACGGGTAAGAAGTTACGGTCAGATCCTCGAGCGTCTCGTCGCGTCTTGCGATGATCAGGTTTTTCAGATCGATCGCTCCGTAAAATTTCTGCTGCGCATTGACAACAAAGATGGTAGAGATGTTGTCGTTCTTTGCGGCCTGATCGATCAGGCTGCTCATCGCCTGTTTGACATTCAGATCCTCGCGGATGATGATGCAGTTTGTCGTCATGCGGCTGCCGATTTCATCTTCATCGAAGGAGGCGATCATCTCAATATCGTGGCGTACTTCCGGATCGAGCAGTTCGATCAGAAGTTTTTTCTTTGCTTTGTCGAGTTTCTGCAGAACCTCGGCCAGTGCATCGGTCTCCATTTTGGAGAGGATGGAAGCGGCTTTTTTGACATCCATCTCTTCGAGGTACTCGGCTACGTTGTCGGATTCAGCATACTCAAAAATATCGGACAGCATGTCCGTGTCCAGAATGCGGTATAGTTTGCATCGCTCCGGAACCGTTAAAAGCGGCAGAACATCTGCCAGGTCATTTTCGTGGTAATCTTCCAGGCGGCTGCCCATGACAGCCGGAGAAGAGTTACTGCGGATTGTATCCAGGATCTCCTGGGTATAATCCTGTACTCGTTTTTCCATTTTTTCGTTATCCTCCATTCTTTTTTTGACAGCAGAAAAAAACATGCGTGCTGTCGGTGCGAAAAAGCATGTTGGAACCCTCACAGGGCAGTAAAAGCACACGAAAAAAGAACCAGAGAATTACGTTTCAAAACTGGTTTGGATCATGTGTCTTACTTCGGGTTTTCATAGGATAAGAAGGGAAAATATTTAAGATTAAAGCAGGACAGAAGGATGGCCGTCATCCTGCATATTTTCCGGTTCCCGTCCTATGCTGGTACTTCGCCCATGAGAATCACAACTATCCATTCTGTTCACCTGCCTTTTTTTAGAAATTTTTTGATCAAACAGCCGTTTTTGCCGGTCTGTTTCGCTTGAAATACGGGATTCAAAAATCATCCCTCAAGTATTCTAACTGCTTTCCGAAAAAAAATCAATTCCTATTTTGGTAAAATTTTCGCAACATTCTTATCTCGTTTCTGTTTCTCCTCGTAAAGCATTGCATCCGCATGCGCGAGCATCTCCGGAAGTGTGGAATCCATGTCTTTCGGAAGCAGATAAAAGCCGGTGGAAACGGTAATATTATATGCTTTTTCGCTCGTTCTATTAAAAATGTCGAATGCGGAGTGCAGCGTCCGGTACAGATCCCTGGACATTGTTTCGTCGGAACACGGAACAAGACATGCGAATTCATCGCCGCCGATGCGTCCGCAGACACCGCGTTTGCCGATGGAATCCTGCAGAAACTGTCCGACAAGGCGGATGGAGAAGTCCCCTTCTTCATGCCCGTACCGGTCGTTGATGATCTTTAAATTATTGAGATCCGCATAGACGGCAAGCAGGATGTGCTAAGAAAATAATTGCAATTGTCTAAAAAATGTTTGAGCTCTGAATTCACAGACAAAACTTTATAGAAACTTAAGATTTTCCTTTGCGGACCTAAAGATTCCTTTGGTACAGTAAGGATGAAAACAAAAGACATCTGGCAACTTGAGGGAATTTGCGGTACAATCATCTTTGAATCATGTGGGAGGTCCGGCGCGGAAAAAAAGTGCCGGAAAAGAAAAAATGAAAGGTGGAGAAAGAAGAAATGTACAACATTTTAGTATGTGATGATGATAGAGAGATTGTAGACGCCATTGAGATTTATCTGACCCAGGAGGGCTATCATGTGCTGAAAGCATATGACGGCATGCAGGCCATCCAGATGCTCGAGAGGGAGGAGATTCAGCTGCTGATTATCGACGTCATGATGCCGAAACTGGACGGCATCCGTGCGACGCTGAAAATCAGAGAAAAGAGCAGTATTCCGATCATTATTCTGTCTGCGAAATCAGAGGACGTAGACAAAATTCTGGGACTGAACATCGGCGCGGATGATTACGTGACGAAACCGTTCAACCCGCTCGAGCTGGTGGCGAGGGTGAAATCTCAGCTGCGGCGCTACACGAAACTTGGAAATCTTCCGGCGGACGACGGAGAAAATGTGTATCAGGTTGGCGGGCTTCTCGTCAATGACGATTTAAAAGAAGTCAGCGTCGAGGGCGAACCAGTCAAACTGACCCCGATCGAATACAACATTCTCCTGCTGCTGGTAAAAAATCCAGGCAAGGTATTTTCGATTGAGCAGATTTATGAGAGCATCTGGAACGAGGAAGCGATCGGTGCGGATAACACGGTTGCGGTCCACATCCGTCACATCCGTGAGAAAATCGAAATCAACCCGAAGGAGCCGCGCTATCTGAAAGTTGTATGGGGAATTGGGTATAAGATTGAGAAACAATAATAAGGAGTGAATAATTGTGAAAGAACGAAAACTCTACAGCCTGACGGGGAAGCTGATCGTTTTTCTTCTGCTGATCGTTTTTGCCGCCAGTGCGCTGTTCGGGGGCATTCAGACACTGATGCTTTCCAGCGTCGGCCTGACGCCGAATGCGGCAGCAAAAAAGTATGCGTTTGAAGAAACCACCGCATGCGGCACACTGGTGCAGCGGCAGCTTCATAACGTCATGAGCTACTATAATGATATGAGTAAATTCGGCACAAACGGTCGATACGACGGAACAAAAGAGATTGATTACCGTGCCTTTGCAACCGATGGAGAGGGAAGCGGCGGGATAAGTACAACGTACACCATTGACCAGCTTGTCAAGATGTACGATGACGGCAGCAGCGCAGACCTCAATGAGGTGGCAGCGTATACTGCGGACAATTATGCGACGAACGATGCCGGAATTGACAAAGAAGCCTATCTTGCATACGAAGATGGAACTGACGTGAGCCAGGAAACAGAAGAGACGGATGTAGCCGCACTCACCGAAGAAGTGAGCGCGGCAGATGCAGAGACGTTTGACAGCTTTTCCCCGGACGGCGAGGTCTACTTTCCTTCCGATAATGCAGTGAAAAGCCTGAAAGAGAAAAAAATTGATCCTGCTGATGTTTCCTCCCAGTTTTTGTATCTATACGATCAGGGAATGAACCTGGAAACGCAGAAAACGAAAGCGGGAACGTACCTCTATGAGTACGCGGCGGCAAATCTGAAAAAGGTATCCATCCGCGATCTGTATATGACACTTTCCGGGGTCACGGAAGAAGTTGCTGCTTTTAAAAACCAGGAGAGCGGCATCAGCGTCGATGCGGACGATGCCAATCTCTGGTACTGTCTGGAGGATAAAGAAGGAAATATCTATACGAATGTGGATTCCTGGAAAAATGGTTACACAACAGCCATTGCGCAGAAATCGTCCTATCCGTTCGCCTTTGCTGTTGACCGGACCGGCGGTGCCGACAAAGTCCGTTCTTATGCAACAAGAAAAAACAGCCCGGCCGTGGAAGCAGCGAGAAGCTATCTGCTGAACAATCAGATTGCAGATAATTATCAGAAGATCTTTGTTGCACTGGATCCGGATCTGGCAGCAAGCGACTATTTCTCCCAGTACAGTGAGATCTACAGCCAGTGGCTTCCGAAAATGCAGCTCCTTCTTCTGATGATTGCAGTTGGCGGAATCGGAACGCTGGTCTGCCTGGTCCTGTTCACACTGCAGGCAGGAAGAAATGGAAAAAACAAAGAAATCCGCCTTTACTTTTTCGATCAGTGGTACACGGAAATCGCAGCTGCAGCCGCCATCCTGATTGTGATGGGAGCAGTTGGAATCGTTGCTGTCTGCATCGAACTTTCCTACGGCGGCGTTCATTATATCCAGAATTTTGACGGAAACTACATCTACAGCGGATCCTATGGAAATGAAGCAGATACATGGCGAAGCCTGGTGGCCGCATCGGGCATCCTCGCCGGATTTCTGATCACACTGATTCCGTACTGCTCACTGGTGCGCCGGATCAAAGCACGCAACATCTGGAAACAGTCGTTTTTGTACTGCGTCGGCCACCGGATCGTGTCTGCCGGAAGAACCTTCTATGAAGGCAGACAGGAGTCGGAGCGAACGATCCTTATGTTCTGCGTTTTCTGCGGCGTGCAGATCATTCTCTGCTGCGGCTTCGGAATGTTCGGCGTATTCCTTACCCTGGTGATGGATGCCGCAGTGCTGCTTCTTCTGCTGCGCGAGGCATCCGGAAGAAAACAGATTGAACATGGCTTAAAAGAGATTGCTGCGGGCGATCTGGATTACAAGATTGACCTGACGGAGCTGCAGGGGGAAGACAACCTTCAGCTTGCTGGAATTGTCAATTCGCTCGGAGAGGGAATGAAAGCGGCAGTGCAGGAGCAGATGAAGAGCGAGCGCTTAAAAGCGGATCTGATCACGAACGTATCCCACGATATCAAGACACCGCTTACTTCTATTATTAATTATGTCGATCTGCTGAAACGGGAAAATATTGAAAACGAGAAAGCGAAAGATTATATCCGCGTACTCGACGAAAAATCCCAGCGCCTGAAACAGCTGACGGAGGACCTTGTCGAGGCATCGAAGATCAGCTCCGGAAACATTAAACTGGAATTTATGAACCTGAACCTGAACGAACTTGTACAGCAGGTGAACGGAGAGTTTGCCGAGCGGTTTGAAAGCCGTAATCTTGATCTGATCTGTATTCTTCAGCCGGAGCCGCTTCTGATCTGTGCGGACAGCCGCCGCATCTGGCGTGTGCTGGAAAACCTGTACGTGAACGTCTGCAAGTATGCGATGCCGGGGACGAGAGTTTATGTGGATGCGATCCGGAAAGATGGGAAAATACAGTTTTCCATCAAAAATATATCAGAAAATGCGCTGAACTGTGAGGCAGATGAGCTGACGGAGCGGTTTATCCGCGGTGACGTCAGCCGAAGTACGGAGGGCAGTGGTTTAGGGCTTTCCATTGCAAAGAACCTGACCGTTCTGCAGCATGGCACGTTTGATATTTATCTGGATGGCGATCTGTTCAAGGTGACGATTACGTTTGATGAGGTTGTAAAAGAGAAAAAGCCGGAGACTTCCGGGTACACAGCAAAGCCGGAAATGCCGGAAGAAGATCTGGAAAAGCCTTCTTCAGACACGATCTAGAAGAATAAAAATTTCATAACTGTTCAGAGCGATACAAAATGAAAGAAAAAACGCCCTGCCGGAAACCACATATTCTGTGTGTTTCCGGCAGGGCGTTTTGATTTACGCGAGTAACGAGCCAAAGTCCGTGCTTGCACGAGCCTTGGCGACTGCCGCGATAACTTGAGAAACTCGCGGAGCGTGTTTCTCATAGTTGAATTGCTTGTAATTGCTATTTTGACGAATTATCTGTCTCTTTATCAGATTTTTCTTCTGTGACCTCAGCGTGCTCAGTCAGAGGACTTGGTCTGTCCATGGCCTCCAGTGCCCGTAAGGATTCTTCTTCCGGTGTCAGAACCTCGTTTTCTTCCTCAGGCATATAGAATGGGAAGATTTTGTTTACGAAGAACCAGGAGCATCCAAGCGCTACCGTAGAAAAGCCCAGAAGGAACATCAGAAGAATCAGATAGCTGACAATCTTTGTCGTGGAGAATACATAGATCAGCAGCGGACAGAGATTGACGAGCAGGATCATGATGGTCCACGGCAGGTGGCGGATTGCCATCAGGATGGAGTTCTTGATCGTGTTTTTTACAGTATTGTCAAAGCGGCTCAGTACCGGAAATACATAAGAAAGTACCATGGCCTCGAAAAAGATCAGTACCAGGAAAACAAAACGCAGGTAGGTGATGGTACCCGGCATTCTCATGACCAGCAGAAGATCAAGAATCAGAACAATCAGAACCGCCAGCAGGATGAGCCAGATGGCAGTTGCCTGCTTGAAGTTTTCGCGGAAGGATTTCCAGTAGGTACGGAAGATATACGTCTCCTCATTTTTGATCATCTTCAGCGTGACGTAGTACATTGCTGTGAAATTGGCGCCGATTGTCACAATCGGGATACACATAATAAGGAAAATAATGTTCAGCATCATCAGGTCGAAGACACGGCCCATAATCTGCGAGAACTTACTGTCCAGGCTGAAAAAACTCATAATTTGTTCCTCTTTTCTGTTGAATTAAGTGTGCCGCCGATTAACGTTCCGGCTGGCAGACATCATAGAAAAGTATAGCGAATTTTTCAGAAAAATGCAATGAAGAGAATATAAACTTTTCGTTTCGTCATTTTGTATAAGAGTGAACATTTTGTTTGTGCAAAGTGGACAGAAGAGAACGGTTCGAGAAAATCCGAAAGCAGAATTGCCAATCTGCCGGAGGAAAGTTTGTGTAATTGTGGCATGGTCGAATGCGGGTAGAAAAGGTATACTAGTCCCATAAGCAAGAGAGATGCAAATGCAAAACTCATAATAAAACGCATGATGTTCATTTAGGGAGGATTCAAAAATGGCAAGTTTATCTTTACAGCACATTACAAAAAGATATCCGAACGGTTTTGAAGCAGTAAAAGACTTCAACCTGGAAATCGCTGACAAAGAGTTTATCATCTTCGTAGGACCATCTGGATGTGGTAAATCTACAACACTTCGTATGATCGCAGGTCTTGAGGAGATCTCCGATGGTACTCTGAAAATTGACGATAAAGTAGTAAACGATGTAGAGCCGAAAGACCGTGATATCGCAATGGTATTCCAGAACTACGCTCTGTATCCGCACATGACCGTATATGATAACATGGCATTCGGTCTGAAACTGAGAAAAGTTCCGAAAGATCAGATTGACAAACAGGTTAAAGAAGCAGCTAAAATCCTTGACCTGGAGAAACTGCTTGACCGTAAACCGAAAGCTCTTTCCGGTGGTCAGAGACAGCGTGTTGCTATGGGACGTGCCATCGTACGTGATCCTAAAGTATTCCTTATGGACGAGCCTCTGTCAAACCTGGATGCAAAACTTCGTGTACAGATGCGTACCGAGATTTCCAAACTGCATGAGAGACTGGGCGCTACCATCATCTACGTAACACATGACCAGACCGAGGCTATGACACTTGGTACCAGAATCGTTGTTATGAAAGACGGAGTTGTTCAGCAGGTAGATACCCCGCAGAACCTGTACAACGCACCGGGCAACCTGTTCGTTGCAGGATTCATCGGATCTCCGCAGATGAACTTCCTGGATGCAAAAGTAAAAGTTAACGGAAACGACGTTACTCTTACTGTTGGTAAATACAACATGAAACTGCCGGCTTCCAAAGCAAAAGCTGTCATCGACGGCGGATATGACGGAAAGACCGTTGTTATGGGTATCCGTCCTGAGAACGTACATGATTCTCAGATGTTCATCGAAACTTCCAAAGACAGCGTAGTTGAGTGCAAGATCAACGTATACGAGCTGTTAGGTGCAGAAGTTTACCTGTACTTCGATTGCGAAGGCTTCCCAATGACAGCCCGCGTAGATCCTCGTACAACTGCAAGAAGCGGTGATACCGTTAAATTTGCTCTGGATATGGAAAAAGTTCATCTGTTCGACAAAGAGACAGAGATCACCATTACCAACTAATCCATATGAACATCAGCGCGTATGCGCAAACATAGAGAAAAGGATCGACATCCGTTCGGATGCCGGTCCTTTTTGCATATGGTTACAGTTCACTGGTTTCCAGCGAACTGTAACATTCGCAGCCCTCATTTAAAGTTTTGCTTCGCAAAAGGAGGGCTGCTCACGCCTGAATCACTTTCTTACGCAGCGAAACAGCAAGTGTTTCACTGCTGAGTGAACAGTAACTGCATATGCACGACCCTCCTTTTGCGAAGCAAAAAATAGTTGCCAATGAGAAAAAAATAAGCTATAGTTATAAATAAGATGCACCCTGGAGTAAAATACGCCAGGAGAAAGGAAGTGGCAGATTTGGTATCAAGTCAGGTATTACAGAAAACCCTTGATGAATTAAGAAATATTACGAGAATTGATTTATGTGTGACGAATACGGATGGTGTTCTGCTGGTGACCACATTCCCGGAAACCGCGATTGATGCAGAAAGCATCCGTTCTTTTGTATTATCCGCTGCGGACAGCCAGATTGTACAGGAATATCATTATTTTAAAGTATATGACAACCAGAACGTAGAGTACATTCTGATCTCCAAAGGCAGCAGCGATGACGCTTACATGATCGGAAAAGTTGCAGTATGCGAGATTCAGAACCTCATCATTGCATACAAAGAGCGTCTGGACAAAAACAACTTTATCCAGAATCTTCTTCTTGACAACCTCCTTCTGGTGGATGTCTATAACCGTGCGAAAAAGCTGCGCATCGACACCGACGTGCGCCGCGTTGTTTTCATGGTAGAAACGAAGATGGAAAAAGACATCAGCGCGCAGGAAACCGTAAAGAGCCTGTTCGCATCGAGACCGAAGGATTTTATCACCGCGGTCGATGAGAAGAGCATTATTATTGTAAAAGAACTGAAAGACACCGACACCTTCGAAGATATGAACCAGACCGCAAGAATGCTGGTGGATATGCTGAATGCGGAGGCCATGTCCCAGGTGCGCGTTTCCTACGGAAATCCGGTCAACGAGATCAAGAGTGTATCGCGTTCTTACAAAGAGGCGAAGATGGCACTCGAAGTAGGAAAAATTTTCTACGCAGACAAAAACGTGGTACCGTACAACAACCTCGGCATCGGCCGTCTGATCTATCAGCTCCCGATTCCGCTGTGCGAAATGTTTATGACCGAAGTCTTCGGCGAAAATCTGCCGGATACGTTCGATGAGGAAACACTGACCACAATCAATAAATTTTTTGAAAATAACCTGAATGTGTCCGAGACATCCCGTCAGCTCTATGTACACAGAAATACTCTGGTGTACCGTCTGGAGAAGCTCGAGAAGAGCACAGGACTCGACATTCGTAAATTTGACGATGCGCTGACCTTTAAAATTGCCATGATGGTCGTAAGCTACATGACGTATATGAACAACAGCGAAAATCTGTAAAACCGTTCAGAGCCGTACAGGATTGCGGGAGTGCAAAGCACGGAGCAATCCGGGTATCGAAGGGGTCAAAAGACTTTTTGACCCTAACATTTTATCAACAACAAGAGGAGAGGAACGACATGATTGAATTACTGAACACAGGTGCATACCTTGTCAACGGAATCGACATCATCCCGGATACAGAAGAAGGCCGCGCGGAACTCAAAGCGCGTACCGGCGCTGTGCCGTGTCCGGCGGATGCTGCAAAAGAAACCATTGCCTATGGAATCTTAAAAGACCACAATGTTTCCGGCAACATGGAAAATCTGCAGATCAAATTTGACAAACTTACATCGCATGACATTACTTTTGTTGGAATCATTCAGACCGCGCGCGCGTCAGGACTGGAAAAATTCCCGGTACCGTACGTGCTGACCAACTGCCACAACTCCCTTTGCGCAGTCGGCGGAACCATCAACGAAGATGACCACATGTTTGGTCTTACCTGTGCGAAAAAGTACGGCGGCGTCTATGTACCGCCTCATCAGGCAGTAATTCATCAGTTTGCCCGCGAGATGCTTGCCGGCGGCGGAAAAATGATCCTCGGATCCGATTCCCACACCCGTTACGGTGCACTCGGAACCATGGCCATGGGCGAGGGCGGACCGGAGCTGGTAAAACAGCTTCTCTCCAAAACATATGATATCGCTATGCCGGGAGTGATCGCAATTTACATGACAGGCGCACCGCAGCCGGGCGTAGGACCGCAGGATATTGCACTTGCCATCATCGGTGCAGTCTTTGCAAATGGTTACGTAAAGAACAAAGTTATGGAGTTCGTAGGACCTGGCGTATCTTCCTTAAGCGCAGATTACCGGATCGGTGTGGACGTTATGACAACCGAGACAACGTGTCTGTCCTCCATCTGGAGAACCGATGAGAAGATCAGCGAGTTCTATCAGATCCACGGCAGAAGCGCAGATTACAAAGAGCTGAATCCTGGCGCGGTTGCTTACTATGACGGCGTTGTAAAAGTAGAACTCGACAAGATCAAACCGATGATCGCGATGCCGTTCCATCCGAGCAATGTTTATACCATTGAAGAGCTGAAAGCAAACCTCGATGACATCCTGAACGATGTAGAGAAGAAAGCAGCCATCAGCCTCGACGGAAAAGTTCCGTTCACTCTGAAAAATAAAGTACACGACGGAAAACTCCTGGTAGACCAGGGAATCATCGCAGGATGCGCCGGCGGCGGATTTGAGAACATCTGCGACGCAGCCGATATCCTGAAAGGCCACAGCATTGGCGACGATGCGTTCACCTTAAGTGTTTACCCGGCAAGTACCCCGATCTATATGGAGCTGGCAAGAAACGGAAAACTGGCAGACCTTTTGGAAACCGGTGCGATCGTAAAAACCGCATTCTGCGGACCGTGCTTCGGCGCAGGCGATACTCCGGCAAACAATGCGTTCTCAATCCGTCACTCCACCAGAAACTTCCCGAACCGCGAGGGATCCAAGATCCAGAACGGCCAGATTTCTTCCGTTGCCCTGATGGATGCACGTTCCATTGCAGCAACCGCAGCAAACAAAGGATTCCTGACCGCAGCAGACGAGTTCACCGGAACATACACGAAACCGGCATACCACTTCGACAAGAAGATTTACGAGAACCGTGTCTTCGACAGCAAGGGTGTGGCAGATCCGTCTGTAGAAATCCAGTTCGGACCGAACATCAAAGACTGGCCGGCTATGCCGCAGCTTGCCGAGAACCTGATTCTGAAGGTTGTTTCCGAGATCCACGATCCGGTTACGACAACCGACGAGCTGATTCCATCCGGCGAGACTTCTTCCTTCCGTTCCAACCCGCTCGGACTGGCAGAGTTCACCCTGTCAAGAAAAGATCCGGCTTACGTGGGACGTGCAAAAGAAGTACAGGTCGCAGAGAAAGCCATCCAGGAAGGAAACTGCCCGGCAGAGGCACTTCCGGAACTGAAACCGGTCTTCGCAGCCATCCATACCCAGTACCCGGATATCGACAAGACAAACGTCGGTGTCGGATCCACCATCTTCGCTGTAAAACCGGGCGACGGCTCTGCGCGTGAGCAGGCAGCTTCCTGCCAGAAGGTATTAGGCGGCTGGGCAAACATCGCCAACGAGTATGCAACGAAGCGCTACCGCTCCAACCTGATCAACTGGGGCATGCTTCCATTCCTGATCCCGGAGGGAGATCTGCCGTTTACAAACGGAGATTATATCTTTGTACCAGAGATCCGCAAGGCAGTGGAAGAGAAAGCCGATGTGATCAAAGCGTACGTTGTAAAAGACGGAGCACTTGTTCCGTTCGAGATGACGTTAGGCGCGCTGACCGATGATGAGAGAGAAATCATCCGCAAGGGATGCCTGATCAACTATTATAGAGGATAAGTATTTGAGAAAGAGCTGTGTGGCAGAAGAAAAGTCTGTTTCATAGCTCTTTTTCTGCGCACTTATTTGAAACAAAATATCAGAAAACAATATAAAATTCAGAAAATAAACACAATAATTAAGAAAAGAAAAAGCGATATAAAAAAACAATAAAAATATTTTAAAAATGTGTTGACAAATACTGGCGGATCTGTTATATTAAAATCACAAAGAAACAAGAAAACAAAAACCTAACCAAGAGGTACAAAGAGAAAGACTTGGGACCCCCTTTTCAAGAGAACAAACCATTTTCATAGAAAGAGACGAGAAATCTTCTATAGAAGAATGGAAAAAAGGGAAAAGGAAGATGTTCTTAAGATGAGAGACTTCCGAAAGGAAAGAAAACCTGAGATAAAGATCCATACAAAAGAAGTTCGAAAGAAAACCTTTTGATAAACATGAGATCAGAGCAGATCTTAGGAAATCCTAAGGAAAAGATTTTCGGAGTGGAAATCTTAACCGCAAAGGAAAAGCCTCTGAAAAAGAACATCTTCCCGAAAAAAAGAAAATCTACAACAGGGAAATGGAAGAGAAACGATCTTTGAAATATCAAACGAAAGCGAAAACAAAGATCACAGATCGGTAAAGAAAGAAAACCAGTGAAAATCCTTGAAAGTAGAGAAAAAACTGAATATGGAAAATAAAGAAAAAGCGGTCGCTGTATCAGAAAAAATGATTGGTATGGCGATCGCTTTTTGTGTTGTGTAATTCGTCCGCCGGGCATGTTTTTCTTGACAGATGCGGCGGAAATGGTGCATACTTCTTAAAGCATAACAGCGGAGAAATCCGTGTATCGAAAATGAGAAGTCAGGACAGGAGAAGAAAGTGGCTGGATTGTGCAGAGAAGATATTTTAATGGAAGATAACGATATTCTTGTTGTTCACAAGCACGCGGGCATGGCAGTGCAGAATGCGCGGATGGGACAGATGGATCTGGAGCATGCGCTGCTGAATTATTTGGCGAAGCAGGCAAGGGCGGAAACACCGGGTCAGGCGCGGACTCAGATTCCATATCTGGCGGTCGTTCACCGGCTCGATCAGCCGGTTGAGGGCGTGCTGGTGTTTGCGAAAAACAAAGACGCCGCAGGAAAACTGGGACGGCAGGTGAAGGACGGGACAATGAAGAAAGAGTATCTCGCCGTCTGTGAGGGAAAAATCGAAAAACAGGGCGTACAGAAGTTTGAGGATTTCCTTGTAAAAGACGGACGGAGCAACACATCCCGCGTCGTACAGCCAGGCACCGCCGGAGCGAAAAAAGCGGTGCTGGAATATGAAGTGATAAGGACACAGGAGAACCGAACCCTGGTGCAGATCCACCTCGGAACGGGCCGCCACCACCAGATCCGCGTCCAGTTTTCCCATGCGGGATATCCGCTGGCGGGGGATGCAAAATATGGGGCGAAAGAGAAAGGATCTCTGGCGCTGTGCGCGCATCATCTCGAGCTGAAGCATCCGCGGACAGGCAAACGGCTTTCGTTTACCGTAAAACCAGAAGGTGAAATCTTCCACAGCTTTGTGTAACTATTCAGAGCTATGTGAAATTGCAAAAAAGTTCAGAAAATCATAAGAAAACAGGACTGGACTATTTTTACGGTTTGTGTATAATAGAGAAAGGTTATGTAACAAAACTGTAAAAAGTAATGGAAAATGATTCATCAGGCAAAGCAGAAAGGGAGAATTATGAAACGCAGAATGATTGCAGTACTGCTTTCCGGAATCCTGCTGTGCTCGGCAGCTGGATGCGGAAAAGAAGCAGTGACAGACAAGAGCACCGCAGCATCGTCGTCTCAGGAAGTGACGGAAACTCCGGCGGCAGAAGAAAGCCGGAGGCCTCATCGTCCAGCGCAGATTCTACAGCAGAGTCAGCCAGTGCATCCACATCTTCTGAAAGCTCTGGAGATGAAGGAAAAGAAGCAGACAAAAAACGAATAGAAATCACCGTTCCGCACAAGGACGGCATGGAAGCATTGTATGACACCGTGGATGGACTTACCGTTGAAAAAGGCTCTTACATCGCCGTGGTTGCAAAAGACTTAAGTGCCGGTTTCTGGAAAGCCGTAAAAGCCGGTGCACAGCAGGCACTTGACGATCTGAACGCCTCGCTTGGCTACAACGGAAACGACAAAGTTTATATGACATTTGAAGGCCCGGAAAATGAAAGTGACACCAACTCTCAGATCAATATCATCGACTCTGTCATTTCGGAAAATCCGGACGCGCTGATCCTTGGCATCATTGACCAGCAGTCGGGACAGGCACAGATGGAAGAGGCTTCCGACAGCCAGATTCCAGTCGTCATCGCGGATTCCGGTATCGAGAGTGATCTGATCACCTCGACATGTGCGACTGATCACGCAGCGGCAGCAAAGCTTGCGGCAGATCATCTCTGCGAGGCCATCGGCAACAGCGGAGAGGTTGCGATTGTTGCACATCAGTACAACACCGAGAGCAGCGTAGAGCGCGTGGAAGCATTTAAAAAAGAGATCGAAGAAAAATATACCGACGTGAAAGTGGTTCAGGTGAATTACGGAGATGGAGAAGAATCCATCGCGGACATGCTGAAAAATACACTTGAAACCTACCCGGCTCTGAAGGGCATCTTCTGTACGAACGAAGACATGGCAGACCAGACGCTGGATGCGCTGGCGGATATGGAAAATACTGAGCAGATTCAGATTGTCGGTTTTGATTCCGGTGAAAAACAGCAGAAAGCGATCCAGGAGGGACGCGAGTACGGTACCGTAACGCAGAATCCGTACGGTCTTGGCTATGCGGCAATCGTGGCGGCCGTCCGCGCGATTCAGGGACTTCCGGTAGATCAGAAGATCGATACGGGATATCAGTGGATCGACAAAGACACGATCGATCTGGAGACAAATCAGAAGTATCTTTATAACTGAAAATCAGGATAAAAAATGAACCCGGCAGACAAGGGAATGTTCCTTTGCCTGCCGGGTTTTCTGCGCTGCAGTGCGGATTACGAGTTCTGATCGTCTTCGTAAATTCTCTGTACCTCTTCGGAAATCTGCTGCCGGATCGCGGAGAGATCGACATCCGGGATGCCGTCCTCGGTGATCTGCGGTTTGGAAGGAGAGGTATACGGCTTCGTGTCGCCCATGGAAGCTTTTGGGGATGTTTCTTCTTCGTCAAACTCCTCCGGAGCGGCCGGTTTTGCGGATGGCCGGCGGCGGATGATTTTCGGAAGATCTTTCTCATCGTCGTCATCGTCAGGTTCTTCCGGAACAAAACGGAAATCGTACATGGTGTTCTGCGAAACACGGGTACGGTTCGACGGTTTCTGATAGCTGCGGTACGGATCTCTTGCGTTGCCGGAAGAAGAGGAAGAGGAGCCGCGGCGTTTCTTTTTCTTCTTTCTGGATGGAAGAGGATCGAAACCGGATCTGCGCTTCCGTCTGGCGCGCGCTTTTGCACGGTGTTCGCGTTCTTCTTCGTCGTCATCCTCCCAGTAGTCCGCCTCTTTCCACGGTTTAAACTGGAAGAGCATGCCTGCTGCGGCGAGAATGGCAGAGACAATCCAGAACATCATGTTCAGATCGAGGTCCTTGAAGAAATATGCCATGCGGATCGTCGTGAGGGCGCCGCAGATGGAGGTGACCAGGATTACGGAAATGCGTTCGAACGGAACGCAGATCAGGCTGATCACGAAAGCGACGAGGGCGACGAGTCCATAACCTGTGATATCGTTTGGATTAACGAGATGCCAGAGGCAAAAGCCGACGAGCCCGCAGATCAGAAGAAAAAGTCCGATCCGGTAGAGGACGAAGGCAATGATTGCGGTCAGAAGACCGGTGCCGACGGCAAGCGCCAGGGTGATCGTCGTGGTCTGATTCGTGTAGGTACCCGCTGCATAACCAGCGGCCGCGCCGAGAAAAAATCCGGGAATGACGCTCCAGAGTTTGCGGAGCGCATAGCCGAAGAAACAGTTCAGCAGGGCAAAAACAATCACAATCAGAAGAAGCTGCTGCTGGTAAACACCCATGACGTCCCGGACTTTATCGAGACCGCCAAGCAGCGTGTTGATGTTAAAAGCTTGCATATTCAGATTCATGATATTCACTCCTATATGATGTATCGGAAAAATAGATACAGGTTGTATTTTAGTACGGAACGGCGGTTTTGGCAAGTGAAATTGTGTTTGAGATCTGGAAAACGGCAGAATGGCGGCGGTGTGCATATGGTATAAGGAAGAGCAAAAAGGAAATAAAACAGGCATGAATCAGGATAGAGTGTATGAAAATAGAAGAAATTCCTATCAGGGAAATCCGATGGAGCGGCCGGAGCCGTTTTTTGCGGCACAGCCCTTATGGGGAAGAAGTATGGAGGAGCAGCAGGAAGCGCGGGAACGGCAGCGGATGCAGTCGTATTATTCCCGGACGGCATCTGATCTGCAGAGGCTGGTGGAGGCAGAGTGTGACCGCATGGATTACCGCGGCAGCATGATGTACGACGAATTCCCGGACCGGCTCATGATGGAGCACACCTGCCGGAATATCGCACGTCAGTACAGCAGGGAAAACGGCGGGAAGGATGAGAAAACGGCAGAAGAGGAACTGCTCGATTTAATCGGCGTTCTTTTTTATAATGAAATGTTCCGGAGGCGGAGCAGGAGGAAACATTATTACAATCTGTGGCTTTAAACCGCGCCATAAAGTAATAAGAGGGTAACACATTTTTAATAATTTTTTTGTTGTGGTTTTGCGGAAAACAGATTACAATATTAGCGGGGTTGTAAGGGGCTTTATTACACATGTTTACAAACGATTCAGGAAGTTTGGAGAGTATAAATGGAATTACAGAAATTATTACAGGATGAAATCCGGGAAGGGCTGTACCGTATCACGATCAGCGGTCCAAGAGGGGACAGTGAAGTGTCCAAAGTGAGAATACGCCCGGTTGAAATAAAAGGAAAACTGCTCTTTCAGTGCCAGGAGACCGTCGGCACGAAGGAGTTTCATAAAAATATGACAAAAGACGATGTGATCACCCGGATCAGCGACTGGATGAACGGAACCTTCAAGCAGATGCAGCTCGAATCCGACACCTGCACAGCATCCGTTCTGGTCAGCAAAAAGGGAACGATGACGATCAAAAAGAAACCGCATATGAAAGGAACCGGCAAACCCGTCAATCTGGCGCACAACCGGAAGAAACGGTATATTCTGGAAGAAGGAATCCCGGTTCCTTTTTTACAGGATCTTGGTGTTATGACAAAAGAAGGCAAAATCGTGCGGACCCGCTACGACAAGTTCCGCCAGATCAACCGCTTTCTGGAGTTCATCGAAGATATCCTGCCGCAGCTCCCATCGGACCGCGAGATCACGATTCTCGATTTCGGCTGCGGAAAATCGTATCTGACGTTTGCGATGTATTATTACTTCCGCGAACTGAAAAAACTGGATGTCAATATCATCGGACTTGACTTGAAAGAGGATGTCATCGCAATCTGCAACGGACTGGCGGAGAAATACGGCTATGAAAAGCTGCATTTCTATCAGGGTGACATCGCTTCTTATACCGGCCGCGACGAGGTCGATATGGTGGTGACGCTGCACGCGTTCGACACGGCGACTGACTATGCGCTGGAAAAGGCCGTCAAATGGAATGCAAAAGTTATTCTTTCCGTTCCGTGCTGCCAGCATGAGCTGAACCGCCAGATTGCAAACAAAGAACTGTATCCGATCATGGATTACGGCATCTTAAAAGAGCGCATGGCGGCGCTTCTGACCGACGGAATCCGGGCAAAGCTTCTGGAGAATGCAGGCTATGAGACACAGATTCTCGAATTCATCGACATGGAGCACACGCCGAAGAACCTTCTGATCCGCGCGGTAAAACGCCAGGAAGGCTCGAAAAAACTGCCGGAAGAACTGAAAGTGTGCATGGAAGCGTACCATGTGAAGCCGACACTGGCAGACCTCCTCACAGAAAAGGAGGAGCCGTGATGAATAAAAGAGCAGCAAGGATTCTGATCCTTTTTCTTGTTTTTGCCGCATCAGTCGGTGTGTTCACACACCTGATGAGCCACGAGACGACGGAGAATGCGACCGATCTGGACGCAGCGAGTCTTCCGGTGCTGTACATGAAGACCGCGGACACGACAGTGAACCGCATGTACGGATACCGCCAGGAGATGAACGGCGTAACGACAAGAGAAAACCTGACACCGCTGCCGATGGACCGTTCGCTTACGCTTGAAATTGATGCGAAGGGACAGAAAATTAAAAACGTGACCTATACGGTGGAAAGCACAGACGGCGGAGCGCTGATTGAAAACTCGGTGCTGAAATCGTTTGACGAGGACGGAAGCTATCTGAAAGCAGACTTCCAGTTAGAGACCGCGATTCTGATGAATCAGGAATATACGCTGAAGCTCGAGGTTGCCTACGGAAACGGCCAGTCTGCCTGGTATTACACCCGCATTGTACAGCGCAACGGCGTGGAGGTCGGCGATTATCTGGCCTACACGCAGATGTTTGCGCAGACATGCCTGGATAAAACGCAGGCGGAAGCGCTCGTTCCGCAGCTTGAGCCGGATGAGACGGGGGATAATTCTTCGTTCCTCAATGTCAACATTCATTCCAGCCTCGACCAGATTTCCTGGGGAAGCCTCGCACCGACGATCGTACAGCAGCCGGTGCAGCAGATCAAAGAAGCGAATGAGACGACGACCAGCATCAAACAGGAGTACATGATCAGTGCGCAGGATGAGAACGGACAGACGGAGTATTATACCGTAAGCGAGTTCTACCGGATGCGAGAGTCCGACGGAGAGATTATTCTGCTGGACTTCGAGCGGAGCGCACAGCAGATCTTTGATCCGGAGCTTGGTGTTCTGACGAAATCCGGCATTAACCTCGGTGTGACCGGCGAGGATACCAAGTATGTGACGAATACGGCAGGTGATATTGTCGCATTTGTAGTAAACGGTGATCTCTGGTGCTACAACCGCAGCGCCAACAAGACGATCCGCGTTTTCAGCTTCCGTGAGAACGGCAGCATGGATGACCGGGAACAGCACGGAGAGCATGATGTCAACATTGTACGTGTGGATGATGCGGGCGATGTGACGTTTGTTGTTTATGGCTATATGAACCGCGGAAACCACGAGGGTGAAGTGGGAGCAGCCGTTTACTATTATCGCGCCGAGCGGAATGTGGCAACCGAGGAGATTTTCGTTCCGGCGGATATTTCCTACGAGATGCTGAAAAAACAGCTCGACCGCCTCTCCTACGTCAACAAGCAGAGAGAGATGTATCTCTATCTGAATGAGAACCTGTGTAAGGTAGATATTGAAACCGGCACGACGACGGTGGTCCGGGAAAGTATCCCGGAGGACTGCTTTGTAGTATCGGAAAGCCAGGAGAGCATCGCGTGGATGGATGCGGACAATGCAAGCAGTGCGATGAACATCACCGTGATGAACCTGGAGAGCGGGGAAACGCAGCGCTTTGCGGCGGATGACGGACAGAAGATCCGGGCACTTGGCTTTATCAATGAAGACTTTGTCTATGGTATGGCAAACGACAGCGATATTTTAAAAGATATTTCCGGCAATGAAGTTTTCGCTATGCATACGGTGCGGATTGTCAGCATCGACGGAATCGTGAAAAAAGAGTATCACCAGGACGGCTATTATGTGACAGGCGTGTCGATTTCGGACGGCCTTCTGGAGCTGGATCGCGTGGTACGCCAGGAAAACGGCTATGCGGATGCGCCGGAGGATCACATCATGAACGGCGAGCAGCAGAGCCAGGAACTGGTGACGGGCCGCCTGGCAACGGTGGACGACAGAAGAGAGCAGCAGTTCCTTCTGGAATTCTCGACGAGCGGCAAACCACAGTCGCTTCTGACACTGACACCGAAATATATCTATTCAACCTTACGGACCGATCTTACGATGTCGTACGACACGGGCAGCGCAGATCTTTACTATGTATATGGAAAAGGAAAACTGATCGCTATTTTAAGCTCCCCGGCCGAGGCCGTACAGCTTGCCGATGAGAATGTCGGCGTTGTGCTGAACAGCAGCCAGTCCTATGTGTGGGAGCGCGGAAACCGCCAGCAGGGCATGCGCCTCGACGAGACAACGATGCCGTCGGGATTCCAGAGTGCATCTCTGGACGAAAACGTGCTGAAGGAGTCACTCGGTGATGATTACGAACTGCTGAACCTGACGGGCTGCACAAGAGAAGAAATTCTCTACATGATCAGCAGCGGCTACGGCGTTGTTGTAAAGACCGGCGCGAACGAGAGTCTGCTTCTGACCGGATACGATATTTTTGGAAATTCCTGGCTGTATAACCCGGCAACGGGCGAGACAACTGCACTTTCTGACGATGACAGCGATGCATTGTTCGCACAGAACGGCAATGTCTTCATCAGTTATATTAAAAAAGTAAAGATCGAGTGATTTGCGGGGTTTTCTAATGACGCAAAAAGTGCTAGAATAAAGAAAGCACTATGAATATTTAGGGAGAAAAAAGACAATGAAACTTACAACCATCCGAGAGATTTATAAAAACCGGGAAGCATACCTGGACAAAGAAGTAACCGTAGGCGGCTGGGTGCGCAGCGTACGTGATTCCAAAACCTTTGGTTTCATCGTTCTGCACGACGGAAGCTATTTCGAAACCCTGCAGATCGTATACCACGATGAGATGGAAACTTCGCTGAGATTTCCAAAATGAACGTCGGCGCAGCATCATCGTAAAAGGTACCCTCGTTGCTACCCCGCAGGCAAAACAGCCGTTTGAGATTCAGGCGGCAGAAGTTACCGTAGAGGGCGTTTCCGCACCGGATTACCCGCTGCAGAAAAAACGCCACTCCATGGAATACCTTCGTACCATTTCCCATCTGCGTCCGAGAACCAACACCTTCCAGGCAGTATTCCGTGTTCGTTCCCTCTGCGCCTATGCGATCCATCAGTTCTTCCAGGAGAGAGACTTCGTTTATGTCAACACCCCGCTGATCACCGGAAGCGACTGCGAGGGAGCCGGCGAGATGTTCCAGGTAACCACCATGGATCTTGACAATATTCCGAAAACCGAGGACGGCGCTGTTGATTTCACACAGGACTTCTTCGGAAAGAAGACAAGCCTTACCGTAAGCGGACAGTTAAACGGCGAGACCTTTGCACAGGCATTCCGCAATATCTACACCTTCGGACCGACCTTCCGTGCAGAAAATTCCAACACCACCCGCCATGCAGCAGAGTTCTGGATGATCGAGCCGGAAATCGCTTTCGCTGATCTGGAGGACGATATGGAGCTTGCTGAGGCAATGCTGAAATATGTCATCCGCTACGTTATGGAGCATGCACCGGAAGAAATGCAGTTCTTCAACAGTTTCGTGGACAAGGGACTGATCGAGCGTCTGAACCATGTCGTAAATTCTGAGTTCGGCCGTGTAACCTACACCGAGGCTATCGAGCTTCTGGAGAAAAACAACGACAAATTCGATTACAAAGTATACTGGGGATGCGATCTGCAGACCGAGCATGAGCGTTATCTGACCGAGCAGATCTTCAAGAGACCGGTTTTCGTTACCGATTATCCGAAGGAGATCAAAGCGTTCTACATGAAGCTGAACGATGACAACAAGACCGTTGCCGCTATGGACTGTCTGGTTCCTGGCATCGGAGAGATCATCGGCGGAAGCCAGCGTGAGGACGACTACGAGAAACTGCTTGGCCGTATGAAAGAGCTGGGACTTGCTGAGGAAGATTACGGATTCTATCTGGACCTCAGAAAATATGGTTCTACCCACCATGCAGGATTCGGACTGGGATTTGAAAGATGCGTCATGTATCTGACCGGAATGGGCAATATCCGCGACGTCATCCCGTTCCCGAGAACAGTAAACAACTGCGAGCTGTAATTACGAAAAGTGATATAGAAACTTAAAAAATACGGATGCCGGGTGCAGTGGAATCCAATGTGGATTTGGTGCACCTGACGTCCGTATTGTAGTAATAGAGAAAATGAATCCAGAAAGGGGTATGTGCCTATGCGGTTTATTCATATTGCGGACGTGCATCTCGGCATGCAGCCGGATGCGGGATTTCCCTGGAGCGAGGAGCGCGGGGAATCCATCTGGGAGAGTTTTCGGCGGATCATCCGCCTCGTCGGACGGGAAAAGCCGGATTTTCTGCTGATTGCCGGGGATCTGTTTCAGCGTCAGCCGCTTCTGCGGGAACTGAAAGAGGTCAACGATCTTTTTGCGTCCATCCCGGAGACGATCGTCGTGCTGATTGCCGGAAACCACGATTATGTGAAGCGGGAGAGCTTTTACCGCGGTTTCGACTGGGCAGACAACGTGGTAATGCTCCTGTCACCGGAGCCGGAGTGTGTTGAAGTCCCGGAGAAGAAGACGGCGGTGTACGGATGCAGTTACGACAAAAAAGAGATCCTGGAAAACCGGCTGGACGGCGTGCGGCCGGAGGGAAAAATGAAATATCATCTGCTGCTCGCGCACGGCGGCGATGCCCGCCACATGCCGTGGAATCCGGGCCGCATGGCGCAGGCTGGGTTTGATTATATTGCGTGCGGGCACATTCATAAGCCGGGGATTCTTATTCCCGACAAAATGGCATACGCAGGCGCACTCGAACCGACGGATGAGACGCAGTTGGGGCCGCACGGCTACATCCGCGGAACGGTGGACGAGCACGGCACGCGGATTCAGTTTGTGCCGTTTGCCAGATATGAGTACGAAGATCTGGAGTTGAACGTGACGGAGGATCTGACACAGTATGCGCTGGAGACGAAGCTGAAACAGGAGCTGGCGCTGCGGGAGGATGGGAAGATCCGAAAAATCATCCGCCTGAAACTTGTGGGATACCGTGCCGCCGAGCTGGAATTTTCTCCGAAACGGCTGCTGGACTGCGGCAGAGTCATCTCCGTGGAGGATGAAACACGTCCGGCGTACGATCTGGGACAGCTGAAGAAAACGTATGGCGCTAGTCTGATCAGCGCCTATATTGAAGCATTTGAAACAAAGACGGATGCGCAGTCACAGAAGGCGCTCGACTATGGTCTCGAGGCGCTGCTGGCGGCACGCAGGAACGGCTGAAAAAAAGATTGCGGGAGGCGTAGAAGATGAAAATAGAAAAACTGGAAATCCGCAATTTTGGAAAAATGCAGAACCGCACACTGGAATTTTCCGATGGGATTCAGCTCATCAGCGGGGAAAATGAGAGCGGAAAATCGACCGTCCATACCTTCATCCGCAGCATGCTGTTCGGCATGACACGCGGCCGGGGGCGGGCGGCAAAAAATGATGTCTACAGTCGTTATGAGCCATGGGAAAATCCGGCATACTATGCGGGAGAGATGGTGCTTGAAAGCGGCGGCAAACGGTTCCGCCTGACACGGAATTTCGGGCGGCAGAACGCCAATGCAAAGCTGGTGTGCCTGACGGACGGCGAGGTGCTCTCCGTGGAGGACGGCGATCTTTCCATGCTGCTCGGCGGTGTCAGTGAGATTGTGTATGATAATACGGCTTCGATCGGGCAGTTAAAAGGTAGAACCGAGGAAGGGCTTGCGGATGAGCTGCGGAACTATATGGCAAATTACCAGGGGAGCAGCGATGGAGAGCTCGATGTGGCGGCGGCGCTGGATCTGCTGAAGCAGAAGAGAAAGCGCCTGGAGCAGGAACAGAAAAAGACGCTGGCGGGACTGGAAAAACGGAAGGAAGAACTTGAGACGAAAATTTCCGTTTTTACGGAGGAGTGCCGTCAGAGCGAGGAGAATCTGCAGCAGGCGAAAGAGCAGATGAAACGGGATATTTATCAGAAGGATGTGCCGATCGAACGGGTGCGGAAGATGAAAAAAGAATCTCGGAAGAGCCGCAAATGGGGTGCCGCGTGCGTGGCGCTGGCTGGATTTCTCTTGTTCTTATGCATTCTGCAGTTCTTCCATATTGATTCGCTGCTGACGAGAACGGGACTCGGGCTTGCGATTGCGGCGCTCTTGTATCTGGCGTACAGTCTGTTCCGTCACCGGAAAACGGAGGTCGAGCAGGTCGTGACGGAGCCGGAGGAGCAGGCGATCCGCCGCCAGCAGTGGAATGTGGACCGCCTGAAGCAGGAGCTGGGGCAGAAACAGACGGTGCTGTCAAACTTGCAGAGTGAATACGAAGAGCTCTGCATTTCCATGACGGAAAAAGATCATCTGCAGGAAGAACTTGATGCGCTTTCCCTGGCGGGGGAGACGATCCAGAGTCTCTCCGTACAGATGCAGAGCCGGATCGGCGACCGTTTAAAACAGCAGATGTCAAAAACGCTGTCATCGTTGACGAATGGTCGCTATCTGCAGGTGAATATGGATGAGAATCTGCGGATCGGCCTTCACACCGCAGACGAATATGTGCCGCTTGAACAGGTCAGCCGCGGCACGATCGAGCAGGCGTACTTTGCGCTCCGCATGGCGGCGATGGATGTGCTCTGCGGCGAGGAGGAGCTGCCGGTGATTCTCGATGAATCGTTTGCGTTTTACGATGAAAACCGGCTGAAAGAAACTTTGAAATGGCTGGCGGAAAACCGGACGCAGGTGCTGCTCTTTACGTGTCAGAAGCGGGAGGAGGAAGCACTCTCGGAGATGGGAATTCCGTACCGGAAAATTGTGCTTTAAGTAATGCGGCTCGCAGAGAATCGGTGAGTTGTGGTTTGGAAATAAAGGAGAATAGAAGTTATGCTGACAATAGGATGTCATTTATCATCGTCCAAAGGATATCTTGCCATGGGAAAAGAGGCGGTGTCCATCGGGGCGAATACCTTTCAGTTTTTTACAAGAAACCCGAGAGGAAGCAAGGCGAAAGCCATCGACGAGGCGGATGTCGCAGCGTTTCTTTCTTACAGTAAGGAGCATGGAATCGAGCGCATTTTGGCACATGCGCCGTACACGCTGAATCCGTGCTCGAAGGATGCGCACACGAGAGAGTTTGCATGGATGACGATGGCGGATGATCTGAAACGGATGGAGTATACGCCGGGAAACTGCTACAATTTCCACCCGGGCAGCCATACCGGACAGGGGGCGGAAGAGGGAATCCGTCTGATTTCGGAGATGCTGAATGAAATTTTAAAACCGGAGCAGACGACCACGGTGCTGCTCGAGACGATGGCAGGAAAAGGAACCGAAGTCGGCCGCTCGTTTGAGGAGCTGGCGGCGATTCTGGAGCGCGTGGAATTAAAAGACCACATGGGTGTCTGCCTGGATACGTGCCATGTGTACGATGCGGGATACGATATTGTGGATCACCTCGATGATGTGCTTGAGGGGTTCGACCGCGTGGTAGGACTTTCGAAGCTGAAAGCGGTTCATCTGAACGACAGCAAGAATCCGTTTGAGAGCCATAAGGACCGCCATGAGAAGATCGGCGAGGGATCGCTGGGGCTTGCGGCATTTGAGCGGATTGTGACACATCCGGCGCTGGCGGGACTGCCGTTCTATCTGGAAACACCGAATGAGCTGGACGGATATGCAAAAGAGATCGCGCTGCTGCGCGGGTTTGCGAAATAGAGGAAGAAGGTAAGAGAAAGTGGAAAACACGAGAGAGAAGAATAAAAGAGCTGACGGAAGAAAAAAGACGTATTTCGACAGGGAAAATAAAAAGAAAGCCGTTCGTACAGAGAAAACAAAGAGCGTGGCACCGGAAAAAGGAAAGCAGAAAAAGAGTTCATCATCGTCGAAATGTCCTTATCAGAAAAAATGCGGCGGATGCACATATCTGAACCTCTCCTACGAAGAGCAGCTCGCGAAAAAAGAGCAGTTCTTGAAGAAGTCTCTGAAGGGCATCGTCCCGGTCAAAGGCATGGTTGGCATGGAAAATCCTTATCATTACCGGAATAAAGTCAATTCCGCCTTTGCACGCAAAAAAGACGGAACGATCATATCCGGCATTTATGAAAAGGGCACACACAAAGTGGTCCCGGTCGATGAGTGTCTGCTCGAGGATCAGCGTGCCGATGCCATCATCCGCGATATCCGCGGTCTGCTGAAGAGCTTCAAAATCATGATCTACAACGAGGACAGCGGCTACGGCCTCCTGCGCCACGTCATGGTGCGCACCGGCTTTGCTTCCGGCGAGATCATGGTCGTCCTCGTCTGCGTATCACCAGTCTTCCCGTCAAAAAACAACTTCGTAAAGGCCCTGCGCAAACTCCACCCGGAGATCACCACGATCGTACTGAACGTCAACGACCGCACCGACAGCATGGTACTCGGAAAACGCGACATTGTCCTCTTCGGACGCGGTTACATCGAGGATGAACTCTGCGGCTGCACCTTCCGCATCTCCCCGCAGTCCTTCTACCAGGTCAACCCGGTTCAGACGAAAAACCTGTACGAAAAAGCCATCTCCCTGGCCGGTCTCACCGGAAACGAACGCGTCATGGACGCCTACTGCGGAATCGGAACCATCGGCCTCATCGCATCCCGCGATGCCAGAGAAGTCATCAGCGTCGAACTGAACCCGGACGCCGTCCGCGATGCCGTAACAAACGCCAAACGAAACCAAATCAAAAACGTCTCCTTCTACCAGAACGACGCCGGCGCCTTCATGGTCTCCATGGCCGAAAAAGGCGAAAAAGCCGACGTCGTCTTCATGGACCCGCCAAGAGCCGGCAGTGATGAAGCCTTTCTGTCCTCTGTCGTAACCCTTTCACCGAAAAAAGTGGTCTACGTCTCCTGCAATCCGGAGACATTGGCGAGAGACCTGCGGTATCTGACGAAACACGGATATAAGGCAGAAGAGGCATGGGGGTATGATATGTTCGCATGGTCGGAGCATGTGGAGACAGTCTGTTTACTAACGCAAAAGAAGGCTTAATACAACAGAAGAAAATAATTTCGTGAAACAGACGAAGAGGCTTGTCTGAAAAAAGAAGGAATGAAAAAACAGGAGAGGAAAAAAGAAACATGGCAGTAAATAAAAATGGAATCGTAGTATTAGGAGCAGTTTTTGTGGATATCAAAGGTTTTCCAGAGGACATCTACGTCCCGGACGGCAGAAACGCCGGCCATGTCGAATACATCCACGGCGGTGTGAGCCGAAACGTGGTGGAGGATATCGCAAACCTGGAACTGCGCCCGACATTCCTTGGAATCGCGGATAATACCGCACTCGGCGAGGATGTTGTGCGCAAACTGCAGCGCCACAAAGTCAATACCGAATACATGAAAGAAATCCCGAACGGCATGGGAACATGGCTTGCTGTCTTCGATCACAACGGTGACCTGGCGGGCTCCATTTCCCAGCGCCCGAACCTGATGCCGATTCTCGATATTCTGGAAGAAAACGGAGATGAAATTATCGAAAACTGCGATTCCATTGTGGCAGAGATCGATATGGACAAAGAGATCATCAAAAAGCTGGTACAGCTCTGTGAAAAATACGATAAAAAACTGTACGGCGTTGTCAGCAACATGAACATCGCAGTCAGCAGAAGAGATCTTCTGCAGAAATTTGACTGCCTGATCTGCAACCAGCTCGAGGCAGGCGTTCTCTTCTCCGATGATTACAGCGAAAAAACACCGGCCGAGATGGAAAAGATTCTCGCCGAGCGTCTGAAAGCGGCAAATGTTCCGGCCATGGTCGTAACAATGGGCGGCGACGGAGCGGTTTATGCGGAAGCAGACGGAGAGAGCGGCTTCTGCCCGGCGCAGAAAGTACAGGTAAAAGATACAACAGGAGCCGGTGATGCGTTCTGCGCAGGTGTTTCCGCCGGCCTGACCTATGGAAAAACGATTGGCAAGGCAGTTGAAATCGGTACGCGTCTTGCTGCATCCGTCATCACATCGTCGGAAAATGTCTGCCCGCGCTTCCGCCCGGAAGAGTTCGGCATCGAGGCATAGAAGGGGGCAGAAATGAAGTTACTGTACGGAACCGGCAACCCGGCAAAACTCGACGCGATGCGTCACCGCCTTGCCGGTCTTGGGATTGAGCTGATCGGGCTGAAAGATCTTGGCGGTGTTAAGCAGCCAGAGATTATCGAGGATGGAAAAACGCCGCTGGAAAATGCCAGGAAAAAGGCGGAGGCGTATTTCAACGCGCTTCATATGCCGGTGTTCTCCTGTGATTCCGGTCTGTATTTTGACAACGTGGCAGAGGACGACCAGCCCGGCGTCCATGTGCGGACCGTGAACGGAAAGTATCTGTCCGATGAAGAAATGACCGCGCATTACGCCGCCCTTGCAGAAAAGTACGGCGGCCTGACGGGACGCTACAAAAACGCAGTTTCGCTGATTCTTGATGCGGACCACCGCTATGACGCGATGGACCCGTCAATGGAGAGCGCTCCTTTCCGCATGGTCAGCACACCCCATCCGATGAGCAAAAAAGGCTTTCCGCTCGACCGTCTGTCGATCGATCTGCGGACCGGAAAATATTATTACGATCTGAATGAGCAAGAAGCCGCGCTCGATCAGCTTGCCGTGGAAGACGGTTTTCTGCAGTTTTTTGAGCGGGCAATGGAGGAATACCATAAAATGGAACGATATGAACTTCGAACCATCCGCCAGGACGAAATGGAACAGGGCGTTGCCATTGAGCTGGCGTGCTTTCCGCCGAATGAGGCGTGCTCCGAAAAGAGCATGCGCGAGCGGATGCAGTACGCGCCGGAGCTGTTTCTGGCGGCAGTAGACAAAGAAACCGGAAAAATCGCCGGAACGCTGAACGGACTTGCAACAAACGAGACAAAATTCCGTGATGCCTTTTTCGATGAAATCAGTCTGTACGACCCGAAGGGAGAAAACGTCATGCTGCTGGGTCTCAGTGTCCTGCCGGAATACCGCGGCCAGGGAATCGCCCGCGCGCTGATGGAAGAGTACAGCCGCCGGGAACAGAAAAACGGAAGAAAACAGCTCATTCTGACCTGCCTGCAGGATAAGGTGGAGATGTACAAAAAGATGAATTTCCGCGACGAGGGAATCTCCGCATCCACCTGGGGCGGCGAGGAATGGCATGATATGACGAGAAAATTAAACGATTAAGAAAATTTGCAGAGAAAATCTCTTGTGTTAAAGTTTGCTGTAAGCGTTATAATAAAGAAAATCAAGCAAAACAGGAGGAACAACCATGAGCAGAATAAATTTTGGAGCAAAACCAAACATGTATCCACTTCCGGTTCTGATTATTGCAACATACGACAAAGATGGCAACCCGGATGCCATGAATGCTGCATGGGGTGTAGTCACAGATTTCAATGAGATCTCCATCAGCATGGGCGACCACAAGACAACAGACAACCTTGCCGCAACCGGTGCCTTCACCGTCAGCATGGCAACCGAGGATACTGTTGTTGGCTGCGATTACGTCGGCATCGAGTCCGGCAGAAAAGTTCCAGATAAATTTGCACGCGCCGGTTTCCATGCAACGAAGAGCGAATTCGTCAACGCGCCGCTGATCGACGAGCTTCCGATGGCACTGGAGTGCAAAGTGAAAAGCTTTGACAACGGCATTCTGGTCGGCGAGATCGTGAACGTCTGCGCAGACGAGAGCGTTCTGACCGACGGAAAGATCGACCCGAAAAAACTGAAACCAATCGCCTTCGACCCGGTCAACAACACCTATCTCGCCATGGGCGACAAAGTCGGCGACGCATTCGGTTCCGGAAAAGCCCTGAAATAAACACAGATGATGACATGACAGCGAATATGTAAAAATTTTATATATTCCCCTTGACAAACCGCCTCCATAGTCTTATGATATGTATAAATTATATATATATAAATATTTTACATATCAGAAACTAACGGAGGTGGTTTTTTATGTATTTTCCGGTATCAGCACTGCTGATCGAATTTATGATCCTGTCGATTGTGAATCGGGAAGATTCTTATGGATATGAAATCAGCCAGACGATCAAACTGGTTGCAGACATCAAAGAGTCGACACTGTACCCGATCCTGAAAAAACTGGAAAAGGCGGGCTACGTGACGACGTATTCCGCAGAGTACCAGGGCAGAAAACGGAAGTATTATTCGATCACAGAAGCAGGAAAAACACAGATGGCGTACCTGCAGGGCGAATGGAAGTCCTATCGTGACACCATTGACAACATCATCGAGTGGAGGAAAAAAGAATGACGAGTGGGGAATATCTGAAACAATTGGAAAAGTATCTGAGGAAGCTTCCGCAGAGCGACTATGAAGATGCGATGGAATACTTCACCGAGTATTTTGCAGATGCCGGTCCGGAAAATGAGCAGGCCGTGATCAAAGAACTCGGAACACCGAAACAGGCAGCCGCCGAGCTGATGCGGAATCTTCTGGACAAAAAAGTAGATGAACGCGAGGCAATGGAAAAGGAAGAAAAACAGAAAGAGAAGAAAAAAACGACAGGCGCCAACGTCGTCTGGATCGCGATTCTCGCCCTGTTTGCAGCCCCGATCGGAGCCCCGATTCTGATCAGCATTCTCATCGTTCTGCTCTGCGCGGCCCTCTGTGCGGCACTGCTTGATATGAGCGTCTTTCTGATTGCAGTTGTCGGCGTGGCCGCCGGAATTAAGATGCTGCTGCGCGGCATTCTGGCAGTCTCGGTTTCCTTCGGCGGATTCTGCTTTATTACCGGAATGGGCGTTTTCATGCTGGGAATCAGTATTCTGTGCGCGGTGTTCGGCGTATACTTTGCAAAATGGATGGGACGGCTGTTCGTGTGGTGTACACGTAAGGTAACGAAAAAAGGAGGAAGCAGATCATGAAAAAATGGACAAAAACAGCATTACTGACAGGATGTGCCTGCTGTATTGCCGGTGCAGTGCTGATGTTCAGCGGATGGGCAAGCGGCGGAAAAGCATACGCGGAAACGTATGATCTGAATGCGATGAGCGGTTCTGCGAAGAAGGAAGACGGCATTTCCACACAGGAAAAGATAAAACTTGATGATTTTGATGAACTGCAGGCAGACCTTACGATCGGCGACCTGAACATCCTTCCGTCCGGTGACGATTCCTGTTATCTCGCCTGGCGGATTCCGTCGAAAAAAGGAGAGACTGCAGTGGAATATCGCGTGCGGGACGGTGTTCTGAGCATCGAAGAGACAAGCGCAGTGTCCGATACGATTTACATTAATATTGACTTTACGGAAGAAATCTTAAGTGGCGGTAAACAGTCGGAAACAGGAGTGATTCTGTATGTACCGGAAAAGAAGGTACTGAAAAAAATAGAGGTAACGATGGGATTCGGTGATGTGCAGATGAATGGCATCCAGGCGGAAAGCGGAAGACTGCAAAATGCGGATGGAGATATCACACTTTTCGGATGTGACATGCAGAATATCAAATGCAAAGCAGATTACGGTGATGTGGAACTGAAGAGTGGAACGTGGGAGAATGGGTCGATCACGCTGGAGGATGGCGATGCGAAAATCCAAAATACGAAGCTTTCCGGAGACGTGTCGGTGGAAAACTCCTACGGCGATATTGAACTTGAACTGGGTAAAAAAGATCTGGAACGGCTGGAAATTACGGCAAAGACAGATTTTGGGGAGATCGATGTACCGGATACCATGGAGAATCTGATGCAGAAAGAGGAGGACGAGCAGAGCTTTTCTTATGTACCGGATCAGCCAGCGGGCAGAATCACACTGATGACAAAGGATGGTGATATCTCGTTGGAAAACGATTAAGCGTTTCTGAATGTTCAGGGACATATGAAATTCCAGAAAAATCGCAAAGCATGCCCGCATGAATGAGCGTTTTTGGAAAATAAGACAAAAGTGACAAAAACACAGGAGGCTGTTTGGATGGTTTCACCAGAAAAAGGGAAATGATCCAAACAGTCGCTTGTTTTTTGTACTTAAATTTTCAGCTTTTAACTTGATTTGTAGATTGCGGTGCTTTAAAATAAAAGTAATCAAGCATTGTGGAACGGGCTCCACAGACTGGCAGCGGGGGAAAAGCCGGAACGAGTCAGAGAAAACAGCCCAGTGTCAGAATAGGAGTTAGGAGAAACTATGGCAAGTATTAGAGATGTCGCGATCAAAGCGGGAGTAGGAATCGGAACGGTATCCCGTGCACTCAATGGGAGCGGGTATATTTCCGATGAAACAAAACAGAAGATCATGCAGGCAGTGGAGGAACTGAACTATAAACCAAATGAGCTTGCCCAGAACCTGTTCCGCAACAAGTCCGGTTTTATCGGAATTGTTGTTAAGAATCTTTCACATCCGTTTATGGCATCTCTGGTGAAACATGTCGAGAATAATCTGTACACCAATGGCTACAAGTGCATGCTCTGCGAGGTTGGGGACAATCCGAACCGCATCGAGGAATTTGTGGAAATGCTGCAGCGAAATGTCATGGACGGCATTATCTGCTGTGCGGATATCCCGTCTTCTGTCAGCCTGGCGGAAATTCACCGTCCGATTGTCATGATTGACCGCTACGTCACCGAAGGGATTCCGTGTATACATTCCGACCATAAGCGCGGCGGTGAGCTTGCGGCGCAGGCGCTTTTGAGCGCAGGATGTAAGAATGTGCTCTATTTTGCATCGAGTGCAACAGAGCGTGGTTGCTCCATGGATCGTTACCGACGGTTTGCGGAAGTCTGCAAACAGCATAAATGTAAAATTACAGCGATTGATGCCGGAAGCAAGATTCTGAATTTTCAGAGCGGCCCGACGATCTGGAAAAAATACATCAGCCATTTTGATGGAATTGATGGACTCTTTACAGCCGATGTCACAGCGGCAGCGTGCATGAAGATGCTGCAGAAAAAAGGGATTAAGATTCCGAAAAAACTGAAGGTGGTTGGCTACGACGGCCTGGATTTTACCCGCTTTTTGACACCGGAGCTGACGACGGTCTGTCAGAATGTGCCGGAAATCGCAAAGCGGAGCGTGGACACAATCATCCGCATGATTGACGGAAAGAAGATTGAGGAGATGGAGCAGATTGTGGATGTGACCTTCCGAAAAGGAGAAAGTACCTGAAGATAACAAAACAGGGAATTACCGAATTTTGCATCATTTTCCGGGATTGCGATAGAACAGAAGAAGAACAGATATCAGAGACACTCGATCTGAAAAGAAAGGGTGTCTCTTTTTCATGTATAAAATAAAAATGAAATAAAACCAACTTATATACGGCAAAAGGGCAGAAAGACTGAGCAAAAGGATATGAAATCGCTGCTGAAACAGTTGCAATTGTCGAAAAAATAGTGAAAAACGGAAAAGTGGAACATATGGAACAGGAAAAGCATGGAACAGCGGAACATGTGGAACAGGAGAATGGGAGAAGAAAGAAGATAAGTGTGAATTTTATGAAAAACAGGATGCATATTGCACAAAAACACAAAATAAAAATTGTGAAAATATTGAAAATGACGAAAAAATATTGATGATTTGTTGACATTGGGCGAACTGCGTACTATGATACAGGTATGGAACAGGTTCCACAAGGCAAAGTGCCAAAACGGAAACGATGCAAATGTGGAACGAAAAGCGGTTGGTAAAGCTTTTAGAGAAATAAGGAGGGAACTATGAAGAAAAAAACGTCATCGCCGAAAACGGCAGAAAGTGGAAAATTGAAAAAAGCGCTCTCGTGCTGGCAGCTGTACATCCTGCTGATTCCTGCACTGATCTGGCTGATCGTTTTTGCTTACTATCCAATGTACGGCCTGATCATCGCCTTTAAAGATTTTAAAGGCCGCATGGGAATCATGGGAAGTCCGTGGGCAGATCCGATCTTCAAGTATTTCAAGATGTTCTTCAGTACCAGTATTGCCATGACGGCAATCAAGAACACGATCGTCATCAGTCTGGAGAGCCTGATCATCGGATTCCCGATTCCGGTTATCTTCGCACTCTTACTGAACCAGGTACAGAGAAGCGGACCGAGACGAATCATCCAGACCATCTCCTACGCACCGTACTTTATGTCAAACGTAGTTGTAGTCAGCCTGATTTCCGTACTGTTTTCCGCAAACGGTCTTGTAAACCACGCAGTTATGGGAGCCGGCGGAAAAGCAATCATGTTCACCAGCCTTCCGGAGTACTTCCGCAAACTCTTCATCGGAAGTAACATCTGGCAGACGATGGGATTCAACGCCATCATCTTCATCGCAGCACTGACCGCAATCAGCCCGGAATATTACGAAGCAGCAACGATGGATGGTGCTTCCAGATTTCAGAAGATCCTTTACATTGATTTACCTCTGATTATGCCGACCATCATCCTGATGCTGATCCTTCAGGTAGGTAACATTATGAACGTGGGATATGAGAAAGCTTATCTGATGCAGAACGGTACCAACACAACCGTCAGTGAGATCATTTCGACATACGTATACAAAGTAGGTCTCCAGACCGCACAGTACAGTTTTGCGACAGCCGTTGGCTTATTTAACTCCGTTGTAAACTTCATTATTCTGGTTATCACAAACGCAGTTGCAAAGAAGACCAGCGATATCAGTATTTTCTAAGAGTCAGGGGGCTTGAAAAATGGCAAATAATAACACTGTGAAAAAGAAAAAAGTAAAAATGAGTACGGGAGACAAGGTCTTTACCGTGATCAATACCGTCATCATGATCCTTGTCTGTATTGCAATTGTATATCCTCTGTATTACGTGCTTCTGGCATCTGTTACAGACCCGGTTGTTGTAAGCTCCGGTAAAATTCTTCTCTATCCGGAAGCGTGGTACACCAACGGATATGAAACCACACTGAAATACCAGCCGCTCTGGACCGGCTATGCAAACACCATCAAATATACCGTATTAGGAACGCTGATTTCCCTGGTCTGCACCATTCCGGCCGGCTATGCACTTTCCAGATACGATATGGTAGGAAGAAAACCGATTATGTTCCTGTTCACCTTCACGATGTTCTTCAGCGGCGGTATGATTCCGATGTACTTAACCGTACAGCAGCTGCACATCTACAACACAACATGGGCTATGGTCCTTCCGGTAGCAGTGTCCGCTTACAACCTGATCGTATGCCGCTCCTTCTTTGAAAGTGGTATTCCGGTCGAGCTTCTCGAAGCAGCAAAAATCGACGGCTGCAGCGATTTTGGATTCTTCTTCAAAATTGCAATTCCGCTGTCGAAAACGATCATCGCAGTTATGTGTCTGTTCTATGCAACCGCAATGTGGAACCAGTTCTTCAACGCACTGATGTTCCTGCAGGATGACAGCAAAATGCCTCTTCAGGTCGTTCTTCGAAACTTGGTACTGATGAACCAGTCCAACCAGATGGGAAGTAGTGCTTCTGAGATGGTAACAAAACAGAAACTGGCTGAGCAGTTAAAATACTGTGTCGTAGTTGTTTCCGCATTCCCGCTTCTGTGCGTATATCCTTTCCTGCAGAAATACTTCGCAAAAGGTGTTACGATCGGTGCAGTCAAGGGCTGATGCAGAACAGAAAATTTATTGTTGCAGAATTCATGGATATAGCAGACATGGTTTATGTGTAGGAATACAAAAATACTAACGTATTTCACTGCCGGAAAAGGCAGCAAAATAAAGGAGGAACAATATGAAGAAAAAAATCGTATCCGTATTACTGGCAAGCCTTATGGTAACCAGCATGCTCGCAGGCTGTGGAAACAGCTCCGGCAGCTCAAGCAGCTCCGGTGCAGGAAGCACAGGAGGAGACACCACCTCTGCATCCGGTACAGAAGCAGGTGACACAGGTCTCACAGCAGAAGAGCAGGAAGCAGTAGATGAGGGAATCATCCAGCTCGACGGTACCCTTCCGATCATCAAAGATCCGGCAAAATTCGAAGAGAAATACGGAAAAATTTCCGCTCTGATCGTAAACTCTGCAGACAGAACTGTAGAAGTAGGCGACCTGGCTATGTGCCAGAAATGGTTCGAGGACACAGGAGTAGAGTTTGACTGGCAGCCGATCCCGCAGGAGAGCGCAACAGAGAAAATCAATCTGATGCTTTCTTCCGGACAGGATCTTCCGGATGTATTCTGGAACTTCGGCGATGGTAAATCCGGAAACACCGTAGTTCAGTACGCAGACCAGGATGTATTCCTTCCGACCGAAGGCCTGATCGAAGAGTATATGCCGAACCTGAAAGCATTCCTCGATGACAATGAGCAGTATCAGCTTGAGATCACCGCTCCGAACGGCCATAAATATGGATTCCCGTACGTAGAGGAAATGAAAGGTCTTGTATTAACACCTGGACCATTCGTGATCAACAAAACATGGCTGGATAAAGTAGGCAAAGAAGTGCCGACAACCGTAGACGAGTGGGTAGACTGCCTGAAAGCAATCCGCGACGGCGGCGATCTGAACGGAAACGGCGAAGACGATGAAATCCCGATGGCAACCTGGTTCGGCGCAACCGATACCTTTGGTTCCTACAACCTGTTCTATCGTTTCACAGGTGCATTCGGATGCGCTGACTCCTACTGCGGAGGAAACTCCTATGCGGATCACTTAAGAATGGTTGACGGAAAAGTTACGTTCACTGCAACAGACGAAGCATTCAAGAAAACAGCAGAATTTTTCAACATGCTGTATGAAGAAGGACTGATCTGGAACGGTTCCTTCGAGGCAGATGAAAGTATGTCATTCAAATCTTCTCTGATCAAAGAGAATGTTGCAAAGATCGGTTCCTTCGGTGTTTGGGGCGATCAGGAAATTACAAACCAGGAAGTACATGATCAGTACGTAGCAGTTCCGAGACTGCAGGGCGAAGACGGTATGACCGGTTTCGAGTGCAACTACTCTGAGCTGCAGGATTCTTCCGATACAGCAATCACAACGACCTGCAAATTCCCGCACGTTGTTGCAAGATTTGTAGATTACATGGTAGGCGATCCGGAAATCTCTGTTACATCTAACTGGGGCGCAATCGGATACAACTATGAGAAAGACGAAGACGGCGTTCTTCGTACACCGCTCGATGAAAACGGAAACTACAAACCTCTGAATCCGGAATATAAGAACTTTGGTGAGGCTCGTGTAAACTCCACAACCTGCCGTGGTTCTATGATCGTTCAGAACGAGTACTATGACACCGTTTGCGGCTACACCTTCGATGCTGTAAAACTTCTCGAGATGCAGAAAGAAAACGGTAAAGATGACATCATGGAAGAGTATGACACCATTCCGCGTGTTCTGATGACCCAGGAAGAGATTCAGCGTCTGGCACAGATTCAGCCGACCGTCTCCGATATCGTTGACCGTTACATCACTACATGGGTAACCGGCGGCGTTGATGATGCAAGCTGGGAGTCCTATAAGACAGAGCTTGAGGGCGCTGGTTTGAGCGAACTGGTTGAGATTTACCAGGGCGCAGTAGATCGAGCAGCTTCTGCAGCAAACTAAAAATCGGGCGAAAAGCGATTACGAAAAAACAGTAACGTAAACGATTTGCAATTAATGTTCTATAACTAAAGAAATTCCAAATGTGGCCATGTTGTATCCCATATAACATGGCCATATTTAAAAAGAAGATTATTTCGTTCTTATTTCTTTTTTGTTGAAGTTCCAAATGGAAAAAGATAAAATAGGAAAAGAGAGAACAGGAAAAGAGGGATCCTATGAGTAAACAGGGAAAAAGAGATTTTAGACCGAACATTCATTTTACACCGGAGAAAAACTGGAACAACGATCCGAACGGACTGATTTATATCGATGGTATCTGGCATCTGTATTATCAGCATAACCCAAATGACGTTGTATGGGGACCGATGCACTGGGGTCATGCAGTATCGAAAGACCTGATTCACTGGGAGCATCTGCCGGTCGCCCTGTACCCGGATGAGATCGGAACGATGTACTCCGGAAGTATGGCATACGATGAAAATAACACCAGCGGATTTGCGAAATACGGTGAGAAACCGATGGTGGCTGTCTACACGGCGCACAATATGGAAACGGGCCTGGAGCAGCAGTGTATTGCATACAGCCTGGATCAGGGAAAGCATTTTGAAAAATATTATGGCAACCCGGTGATCGAAAACCCGGGCACACCGGATTTCCGTGATCCACGCGTCTTCTGGAATGACAAAAAGGACTGCTGGAGCCTTGTTCTGGCATCCGGCGACCACGCAGAGTTTTACGCATCCCAGGATTTGAAAAACTGGAAGAAAACAGGCGAGTTCGGTGTCGGTGTCAATAAAGTGCCGACTGTATGGGAATGCACCGATCTGATCCGTGCTAAAACAGGAAATGAATTTGACGGATTCAAATGGATTCTGATAGTCAGCATGATACATCCGGGAACCGAAGGCCGTGCCAATATACAGTATTTCGTCGGTGATTTTGACGGAGATACCTTCCAGTGCACCGAGATCACAGACGAGCCGCTGTGGATTGATTTCGGATTCGACAATTATGCCGGTGTAACGTATGGAAACTACGACCGTCCGGTTTACCTTGGATGGGGCGTTAATCCGCTCTACGCGAACTTTGTTCCGACCGGTGAGTATTCCGGTCTGATGACACTGCCAAGAGAACTTTCACTTTGTGAGACCGAGGAGGCTACCGCCTGAAAACAAAACCGTTCGGGATCGATGAGTACCGTGCGGGTGCCTTCCCGATCGGAAATCAGAAGCCGCTGCTGACCGAGAGCTTTGGACTTCTCGTGCAGGGCAATTTCGGAAGAATTGCGCTGAAAAACAGCAGAGGTGAGGAAGTAGTCATCGAGGTAACGGTGGACAGCATCACGGTGGACCGCTCTAAGAGCGGCGACCTTAGTTACTTTGATGATGTAGATCCGAAGCTCTTCAAAAAAGAGGATCTGCTGGTATCTACAACAAAACGTTACATGCGCGGAAATGTCAACATGGAGATTATTTTTGACGTTTCCTATCTGGAGATTTATGCAGATGGTGGTCTGGAGACCGCTTCCGTATGCGTTTACCCGGATGCTCCGTATCAGGTGGTTTCCACAGACGGAGATCTGGAAGTGAAAATGTACACTATTAAAAAATAGGGGATGGAACATTTATAAACGGTAACGATGCAGCATGGCAGAATCGAGATGGGACTCTGAAGCGTTACTATAAATAAAAACGACGGATGTCTGCAAAGCCGATGGAAGTGGTTTTGCAGACCGTTGTTTATCTTGGGAGGTTTTACAAAAATGATGAAAAAAAGAGATTACAGACCGAAAATTCACTTTTCACCGGAAGAAGGCTGGATGAACGACCCGAATGGCATGGTTTATGTAGATGGCGTGTACCACTTCTTTTATCAGAAGTACCCGTATGATACCAGCTGGGGACCGATGCACTGGGGGCATGCAACATCCCGCGACCTGATTCACTGGGAGCATCAGCCAATCGCACTTTATCCGGATGAACTTGGATTTATCTTTTCGGGAAGTGCTGTGTATGATACGCAGAATTCTTCTGAGTATGGTACCAATGAAAATCCGCCAATCATTGCTATTTATACCAGCCATCACAAGGACGGTTTGGAACAGCAGAGTATTGCATACAGCAATGATAAGGGCCGGCATTTTGAAAAGTCATATCTGAATCCGGTCATCAAAAACCCGGGAATTTCCGATTTCCGTGACCCGAAAGCGTTCTGGAATCCGGTCAGAAGATGCTGGAGTCTTGTTCTTGCAGCGCAGGACCGTGTCTTCTTCTACGCATCCCAGGATATGAAAAACTGGGAGAAAACTGGAGAATTCGGACCGGAAGGAAACCATGTGAAGGGTGTATGGGAATGCCCGGATCTGTTCCCGATTGAGTATAAAGGAAAAAATGTATGGGTTCTCGTTGTCAGCATGACGAAAGCTTCCGAAGATGACCACTGCAAAATGCAGTATTTCCTGGGTGATTTCGATGGAGAAAAATTCCTCTGCACCTATCCATCCGATGAGCCAAGATGGCTGGATGAAGGCTTCGACAACTATGCAGCCGTTACATTCCAGAATGCGAAAGATGTTCTGCTGATGGGATGGGGTATGAACTGGCAGTATGCAGCGCAGACTCCGACAGAAGGGTACTGTGGACAGGCAACTCTGGCAAGAAAACTGTCCCTGACAGAAGTAGATGGTGCTCTGACCCTTGCGGCTGCTCCGGCCGGACTGGAAAAATTCCGCCACAGCAGCTATCCGATCGAGAATCACACAACGATCCGCACAGAGACCTTTGGACTGAAGGTTTCCGGAAAAGGAGATGCGAAAATCTGTCTGAAAAACTCAGTGGGACAGAAATTGAAGATTTATGTAACTGACACCAAAATCACGGTTGACCGTACCATGGCGGGCTACAAAGAATTCAGTGAGCACTTCATGACGGAAAAATATTCCATCAGCACCGCAGCGAGAAAGAAAGACGGAGCATGGAATCTGGAGCTTGTTTTTGATGTTTCCATTCTGGAACTGTTTGCTGAGGACGGCGTAGATGCTATTTCTACAGTGGTTTATCCGGAGACACCGTACGACCGTATAAGCTGGAAGGGTGATCTTTCTGTTGAACTTTACGAAATTGATGCATAAGGGCTGCGAGAAAGGGGAAAAGCAAAATGGGATACTTTAAAGATGTGACACCGGAATCAGCTGGAATCAGCTCCAAAGGAATTTTGAATTTTCTCGACCGAATCGAAGAGAACCAGATTGAGCTGCACAGCTTTATGGTGATCCGCCATGGACAGTGTGCAGCGAAGGGCTGGTGGAAGCCGTATGATGAAAAATTTCGTCATCCACTGTATTCGTTCAGCAAATCGTTGACAGCAACGGCGATTGGTTTTGCAGAGCAGGAGGGAATCTTATCGCTGGATGAGAAAATTGTCGATATCTTTCCGGACCTGCTGCCGGAAAATCCATCCGAAAATCTCAAAAAAATCACGCTGCATCACCTGTTGATTATGGGTTGTGGTCACGAGACGGAGATTATGGACAATTCCGAAAACTGGATTTCTACCTTTCTTCATCATCCAGTGCTCCATGAGCCGGGAACGTTTTATAAATACAATACAGCCGGAACTAACATGCTGGCTGCCGTTCTGAGGAAAAAAACGGGACAGAACGTCACAGAGTTTCTGAAATCCCGTCTGCTGGAGCCGCTTGGCATCACATCCCTTACCTGTGCGCTGCTCGGAGACGGAACGGAGCTCGGTGGAGGCGGTATGAAGATGGTGACGGAGGATATGGCAAAATTCACGTATTTTCTGTCCAGACAGGGCGAGTGGGAAGGAAAACAGCTGCTTCGAAAAGAATGGTTTGAACGCGCCTGCCGCAAACAGATTGAGACGGAGGGCGATTCGGAAGGCCACGTAAAAGACTGGGCGCAGGGCTACGGCTATCAGTGCTGGATGTGCCGTTATCCGGGCTCCTTCCGCGCAGATGGTGCGTACGGTCAGTTCGGCGTTGTGTTCCCGGATCTCGATCTGATTGTGATTCTGACAACAGCAACTGAGCAGACACAGGAGGAACTGAGCGCACTGCAGGAGGAACTGATCCCGTATGTGAAGAAAGAGGCAGGAGAGCTGCCACCGTCCCCACTTGCCGGTGCAGTAAAAGAGCGTACCGCAGATCTGGCTCTGCCGCCGCGCAGAGGAACGAGAAATCCGTTTATGGAAGAGAAGGTAAGCAAGCATGTTTATGTATCTGCCCCGCTGATGGGGAACCAGCAGCTGCCGGATTCCGCAGAAATTCTGATCGGCGGAAGCGGTCTGTTTTCGCTGGAGACAAGTCCGATTCAGGAGATGCGATTCTCCTTTGGCAGCGATAAGATGTACTGGAAAGTACAAGAAGGCGGGAAAGAAAAGGAATTTGTCCTCTCCATGCGCCGGGATTTTGCCTATAGTGAAGCGGATGGCCATATTTATGCTGGTTCTGCTGCATGGCGTACGCTAAATACGCTCGAGATGGAGATTCGGCGGATGGACGGTTTGAGTGGTGGCCGCATGATCGTCAGATTCCAGAAGGAAAATCTTCTGCTGGAGGCAGAGGATACGCTGATTAGTGTCGGTGGACTCGGTATTTCACCACGTCAGGCACTGACTGTATTTGGAATAAAAAAAGATTAAACAGGTCGAAAGAGAGAAAAACAGGCGGAATTTTCCGTCGGTTTTTCCATAACAGTGTGAAAATCCTGTAAAAAAAAGAAAAACGATATGCAAAGCCGAACGGAAGAATTGCCAAGTCTCTCTGAACATGGTAAACTTTTACCTATATTGGAAAAGAATCGACACAAAATATTGAGATACAGGAGGCTCTATGTCAGTTTTTTCAGATTTATTATCCGAATATATCACCATGAAGGATGTCGGGGTTTACCCGCTTTCACAGTTCTGCGGACTCGATCGTTCTTTCATGTATAAGATCATCAATGGAAAACGAAATCCGTCCGGGGAGGATGTTGTGCGGAAGATGGCACAGTTCATGCAGCTGACGCCACGGGAAAAAACAGATTTCATGGATGCATTTTACATTACCCAGATGGGTGAAGAGGTTTATTACCGGCGCAAATCGGTCGGAGAACTGATTGAAACGTTCAGCCACCGCGAGGGGAAAAAGGAATATATCTTCCATGAGGCGGAGATTGCAAAACTGGAATTGAACGGGGGGGGGGTAGCGGAGAGATTCCCTTTCGGGGCACAGTGCATGTGCGGCATGCAATTTTGCAGCTGTTTTTCGGTGAAGCTGTAAAAGAAGACGGAAAAATTTCCGTTCTGGTCCAGCCGGACTTCGATTTTGCCATGGAACTTCTGCAGGTATTCGGGGAACAGAACCCGAATTTGACGATTCAACATCTGTTCTGCATGAACAACAACGAGAAGATGGTTTCGATGCGGAAAAATTACAACCTGAGTTGTCTGCAGAAAATTCTCCCGATCTGTGCCTGCGGCTGCGATTACCGTGCGCGGTACTACTACGACAATGTGACGGCACGGCTGAATGAGTTCCGCCTTTTCCCGTACCTCATCCTGACGGAGCACTGTGCGCTTGCTTTCAGCGCCGATTACCAGAATGCACTTTTGTTCCGGGAGGAGACGACGCTGCGGATGATGCGCGAGATGTTTGAAGGCTATTTCAAACAGTCGGAGCCGTTGTTTGAACGTCTTGACACGGTACAGTCCCAGCTTGGCTATACGGAAACACTGATTCGTCACTTTATCGCATCAGATTCCCCGCGGTATTTCTTCCAGAGAATGCCGTGTCTTTCCGGCCTTCTGACAGCAGAAATGCTGGAGCGCCATCTCGTAAAAGAAATGCCGGGGCGTGAGCAGATGATACGGGCGGTTGCACAGTACGCAAAGGTGATGCAGACACAGGTACTGGATAAAAAAACGACGATGTTTTTTTCAGAGGATGGCATCAAAAGTTTCCTGGACACGGGCCGCGTGGATGAGTATCCAAAAGAGTGCTATTCTCCGCTGGACTTTGACGAGCGTATTGCCCTGATCCGCCGCTTTCTGGCGCTGCGGGATCGCGCGAATCTTCGTATGATCCGGGAAACGAAAGAGAGAGCAGAGCATGCGCTGAATATTTCGGTCAATGCAAACGAGGGCTATCTTCTGTTCCAGACGCGGACAGAGCGGCTGATTTACCTCAGCATCCGGGAACCGAGCATTCTTATGGCATTCTACGATTACCTGGAATCCATGAAACCGGAAGAACTCTGCACGGAAGAGGAGATGCTGGGACGTGTCGAAGCCATTCTGCATGAATTTGTGGCTTGTCATTCCAGAGAAGGTTCGATATAATAGAAAAAAGGATATTTCCAAACCGGTCATCTCGGGTGAGTTCCGGTGTGTGTCTGCTGAAAAGAAGGCTGGACACACACCGGGCGGAAACCTGTGGATGACCGGTTTTGACTGTACGAAAAAGAAATGGGGGTTTTTACGAATGAGTGCAGAAAGTAAGACAAGAATGACGGAGGGCAGCATTTCGAAAAAGATGATTCTGTTTGCGATTCCGCTGTTTCTTGGCAATCTGTTCCAGCAGTTGTACAACACGGCTGACTCACTGATTGTAGGAAATTTTCTGGGAAGCAATGCGCTGGCAGCGGTCAGCTCTTCGGGCAATCTGATCTTTCTGATGGTTGGTTTTATTAACGGTATCGCAATGGGCGCCGGTGTCGTGATTGCAAGGTATTACGGAGCGAAAAACCGGGAAGATCTGCAGAAAGCGATCCATACGACCGTGGCGTTCGGCCTGGCGGCCGGTGTAGCGCTGACTGTGCTTGGCATGTATCTGGCGCCGAAAATCCTTGTGCTGATGGGAACACCGTCCGATGTCCTGCCGCAGTCCGTCGAATATTTCCGTACCTATTTTGCAGGATCTCTTGGTTTTATCATGTATAACATTTTCGTCGGCATCCTGCAGTCCGTTGGCGACAGCCGTCACCCGCTGATCTATCTGATCGTATCGTCGTGCATCAATGTTGTGCTCGACCTGCTTTTTATCGGAGGGCTTGGCATGGGGGTCGGTGCGGCGGCGCTTGCAACGGTCATTTCCCAGTTCACAAGCGCGATTCTCTGCATGATCCATCTGCTGCGGACGAAGGAAGAGTATCGTCTTCATATCCGCAAAATCCGCTTCGATGGCAGAGCGCTCGGTGAAATCATCCGCAACGGTGTGCCGTCCGGTTTCCAGAACTCGGTTATTTCGATCGCAAACGTTTTCGTGCAGACGAACATCAATGCATTCGGGAAAATGGCGATGGCAGGCTGCGGTTCATATGCAAAAATCGAGGGTTTTGCATTCCTTCCGGTTACATGCTTTACGATGGCATTGACGACGTTTGTCAGCCAGAATCTTGGTGCAAAACAGTATGACCGGGCGAAAAAAGGAGCGCGGTTTGGCATTCTCTGTTCCATTACCATCGCCGAGCTGATCGGGTTTGTGATCTATGCAGCCGCACCGACTTTGATTGCGGCGTTTAACAGCGATCCGGCCGTTGTCCATTGCGGCGTGATGCAGGCGAGAACGATTGCACTGTTTTATTTTCTGCTGGCGTTTTCTCATTGCATCGCGGCTGTGCTCCGCGGTTCCGGGCACGCCGCGGTTCCCATGGTTGTCATGCTCTGCGTCTGGTGCCTGTTCCGCGTCAGCTACATTACCGTGACGGTCCGGCTGATCCCGGATATCCGCGTGATTTTCTGGGCTTACCCGCTGACCTGGAGTATCAGTTCTGTCATTTTCCTGTATCTGTTTTTGAAAGGAAAATGGGTATACGGTTTTGAAAAAGGAGGAAAACAAAGATGAACGCAGAATCGACGAGAGAAGCGCTTGATGTGGCATCGCTGGCGGGAGACATCCTGCTGGCGAGCGGCGCGGAAATCTTCCGTGTGGAGGAGACGATCGACCGCATTGCGCGGGCGTATGGCGTTGACTCCAGCGATGCGTTTGTGTTGAGCAGTGGTATTTTCCTGACAGCTGAGAGCGGAAAAAAGCAGGAATTTGCCCGCGTGCGTCACATTCCGCTGTCGGCGGCGCGGCTCGACAAGGTAACGGCAGTCAACCAGCTCTCCCGTGAAATCGAGGAGGGTCTGCACATGCCGAAGGAGGCGAAGGCCTGGCTGCTCGATATTCAGCGGATGCCGGACAAACCAAGATGGCACCAGGTGCTTGCATCCGGTGTCGGAAGCGCCTGCTTCTGTTTTCTGTTCGGCGGCGATGTGGTGGACAGCATGGTAGCGTTTCTGTCGGGCTTTGTTCTGTATTTCTATCTGCTGTACCTGCTGCGTGGCAGAATGTCAAAGATTGCGACGAATATTTCCGGCGGCGCGCTTGTCACGCTGATTGCCGTTTTTCTGTATCAGGCGGGGATCGGCCATCATCTGGACAAGGTTATCATCGGTTCGATTATTCCGCTGGTGCCCGGTGTCAATTTCACGAACGCCATCCGTGATATTGCGGATCAGGACTACATCGCTGGTTCCGTGCGGATGCTCGATGCGCTGCTTGTGACATTCTGTATTGCGCTTGGCGTCGGACTGATTATCACAGGATATCATCAACTGGCGGGAGGGCTGCAGCTATGAGTGATACCATTCGTTTAATTGCGGAATTTTTTGCAGCCTGCGTCGGAACGATTGCGTTTGCGCTGCTGTTCCAGGTGCCGCGGAAATACTACCTGTACTGCGGACTGGCAGGTGCCTGCGGCTGGATCTGCTATAAACTGATCCTCCCGCATACGACAGAGCCGGTGTCCATCTTTTTTGCAACGGTGCTCGTCATCCTTCTGTCGCGCAGCTTTGCGGTGTACAAGCGCTGCCCGGTAACGGTATTTCTGATTGCGGGTATTTTCCCGCTGGTGCCGGGAAGCGGCATCTACTGGACTGCTTTTTACGTGGTAACCAATGATCTGGAGCGCGCCGGTGCAAGAGGATTTCTGACACTGAAGGATGCAGTTGCGATTGTGCTTGGCATTCTCTTTGTTTTTGAGTTTCCGCAGAGCTGGTTCCGTAAGGTGTTGACAGACAAAAACAAATAACCTATTATTGTAGTAGAGATTATAAACAAGGAGGAAGGAAAACAAATGGCATTAAATCAGTTTTCCAGAACACAGCTTCTGCTCGGACAGGAGAGCATGGATCTTCTGGCGAATGCAACCGTTGCCGTTTTCGGTATCGGCGGCGTGGGCGGCTATACCGTGGAGGCACTGGCAAGAAGCGGTGTCGGCCATTTTGTGCTGGTAGACGATGATAAGGTCTGCCTCACCAACATCAACCGTCAGATTATTGCGACGAGAAGCAGTGTCGGAAAATATAAAGTAGACGTAATGAAAGAACGCATTCTGGATATCAATCCGAAAGCGGAGGTAGAGGTATACAAATGCTTTTATCTGCCGGAAAATGCGGACGATTTTGATTTTTCGAAGTATTCATACGTGGTGGATGCTGTTGATACCGTGACAGCGAAGATTGAGATTATCATGCGCGCCAAAGCGTGCAATGTGCCGGTCATCAGCTGCATGGGAGCTGGAAACAAGCTGGACCCGACGAAGTTCCGCGTGGCGGATATCTATAAAACGAACATGTGTCCGCTGGCAAAGGTCATGCGGCGTGAGATGAAAAAACGCGGCGTGAAGAAACTGAAAGTGGTCTATTCAGAGGAAAAATCCCTCCGTCCGCTTGAGGATATGAGCATCAGCTGCCGGACAAATTGTATTTGTCCTCCGGGAGCTGCAAGAAAATGCACGGAGCGGCGTGATATTCCGGGCAGCGTAGCGTTTGTGCCGTCCGTAGCAGGACTGATTCTGGCGGGAGAGGTCATCAAAGATCTTTCCGGTGTCAGAGAGAGACGGCAGCTGCAGTAAAAAATAAGAATAAAAGGGACGAGCCCCGGAAAAGCAGTTGTGCTTTCCGGGGCTCGCCTTGTGTTTATGGAGATTTGAAATTTGAAAAATTACATTACGGCAACAACATCATATTCGGTGCAGCCTTCGGTGAGCGGAATCAGATTTCCTTCTACTGCGGTTCCGTTTACCGTGAGGGAAGAAATACCTTTCTCCCTGTGCTCCGGATTCTGGAAGGTGATGTTATACCATGCACCGCGGAAGTATCTGCGGATCTTGAACTCTTCCATATCGGACGGAATACACGGATTTAAGGAAAGTCCGTCGTAATCCGGCTGAATGCCGAGTATGTATTGGGAAACATTGACAAAAGTCCATGCGGCAGTACCGGTCAGCCAGGAGTTCTTTGCCTCACCGAAGTGAGCAGCGTCTTTTCCGGCGATCATCTGGGAGTATACGTACGGCTCAGTACGATGGATTTCACTGATGTCCTCGATATAAGCCGGGCAGATCTTACGGTACAGGTCAAAGGCGCGGTTGCCGTGACCTACCACCGTTTCGGCGATGGAAATCCATGGGTTGTTGTGACAGAAGATACCGGCATTTTCTTTGTATCCCGGCGGATAGGAGGAAACTTCACCAAGATTCAGGTAATATTTGGTGTAAGCCGGCTGCAGAAGAACGACACCGTACTTGGTTTCCAGAATATTTTTTACGGAAGTCAGAGCCTTTTCGGCCAGACCCTCTTTTACGCCGATTTCGGCAAGAACGCAGAAGCCCTGTGGCTCGATGAAAATCTTGCCTTCCTCACACTCTTTTGATCCGACTTTTTCGCCGGCAGCGTCATACGCACGCAGGAACCATTCGCCGTCCCAGCCTGCATCAAGGACTGCCTGGTAAACTTTTTCGACTTCTTTTTCTGCGTAAACAGCTTCTTCCTCATTGCCTCTGCGGCGGCAGATGGCTGCGTACTCTTTGCCGTATTTTACGAACATAGCGGCGATGAAAATGGACTCAGCAACCGGTCCCTCGGAAGGTCCTGTCGTCTGGAACGGTTCGCCCGGCTCTGCAGAGAAGCAGTTCAGGTTCAGACAGTCATTCCAGTCAGCACGGCCGATGAGCGGCAGTTTGTGCGGTCCGAGATGGGTTACGGTAAAGTCGAAGGAACGTTTCAGGTGCTCCATCAGAGGCTGAGCCTTGGTGGAATCGTTGTCGAAATCAACCTGCTCATCGAGAATGGAGAAATCTCCGGTCTCTTTGAGGTAGGCGGCGCATCCGGCGATCAGCCAGAGCGGGTCATCGTTGAAGCCGCTTCCGATATCCATGTTTCCTTTCTTCGTCAGTGGCTGGTACTGATGGTATGCGCTTCCGTCTTCAAACTGGGTAGCGGCGATATCGAGCAGACGCTCTCTTGCGCGATCCGGGATCAGATGAACGAAGCCGAGCAGATCCTGGCAGGAGTCACGGAAGCCCATGCCGCGGCCGGTGCCGGACTCAAAGTAGGATGCGGAACGGGACATGTTGAAGGTAACCATACACTGATACTGGTTCCAGATGTTGACCATGCGTCCCAGTTTTTCATCTGCACAGGAGAGCGCATATTTTGCCAGCAGGCCTTCCCAGTAGGAAGCAAGCTCTGCAAGTGCTGCGTCAACCTGCTCGTCGGTCTGATAGTGGGAGAGCATCTCTTTTGCCGGCTTTTTGTTGATCACGCCAGGAGCTTCCCATTTGTCATCCGCTGCATTCTCACAGTAGCCGAGAACGAAGATAAAGGAGCGGGACTCGCCTGGTTTTAAGGTAACGTCGATGTGGTGGGAACCGATCACACCCCATCCGCTGGCAACGGTGTTGCCTGCAGTGCCGCGCAGAACGGTCTCCGGGCGGTCATTTCCGCGGTAAGCGCCAAGGAAAGCGTCGCGGTCGGTATCGTATCCGTCGATCGGGCAGTTGACTGCATAAACAGTGTAATGTCTGCGGCGCTCGCGGTACTCAGTTTTGTGGTAAATCTCAGAACCCTGGATCTCAACTTCGCCGATGCTGAAGTTTCTCTGGAAGTTGGTCATATCGTCCACGGCGTTCCAGAAGCAGAACTCTACAAAAGAAGTCAGAGTCAGTGTTTTTTCTTCGGTGCCGTTGTTGGTCAGCATGAGACGGTTTACTTCGCAGGAATCTGCCAGCGGAACAAAAGCGGTCAGTTCAGCGGCAACTAAGTTTTTGGAAGAAACAAAGCGGCTGTAGCCAAGGCCATGATGGCACTCGTAGGAATCGAGCGGCGTCTGGGTCGGCTGCCAGCCCGGGTTCCAGACGGTATCGCCGTCCTTGATGTAGTAGTAGCGTCCGTTCTGATCGAGCGGCGTATCGTTATAACGGTAACGGGTCAGACGCAGAAGTTTTGCGTCCTTGTAGAAGCTGTATCCGCCGCAGGTATTGGAAATCAGAGAAAAGAAGTTCTCAGATCCCAGATAGTTGATCCACGGAAGCGGAGTCTTCGGGCTTGTGATGACATACTCTTTTTTCACATCATCAAAATGTCCAAATTGCATGTGTGATACCTCCTTCGTCGTACAATGTAATTTCATTATACAGCCGAAAAAAGAAAAAACTAGCAAGAATTTGCTAAAAATATAAAAAAACGCCGAAACCGTTTTCGTGACAGTTTCGGCGTTTGTGGATATTCACGAATTGTTCCGCGATTCTGCAAATATTCGGAATCCGCTGGCGCTACTTCCTCATGTTTGGCGGGTTCCAAATTCGAACCCTGGAATATCAGATCTTCTCGTGATTCTTAAATTTCTTAATAACTTTCTGAATACGATCCGCCGGATCCAGCAGTCCGCTGATGGAGGCGTCGTGATTCAGCTTGTCGATGATGAGAGCGATATATTTGCTCAGGTCGCAGCTGATGTAGTACTCGCGGGAGAGAAGCTCCGGTGTCTGGTATACGACGTTGGTGGTCAGAACTTTTGTGAAGAGTCCTTCCTCATAAGCCTTGTCGAATTTCTCCAGTCCACTGGTGAACAGTCCGAAGGTCGAGCACATGTAGATGTTGCGTGCCTCACGATCCTTTAAGAGTTTGGCAACTTCCAGCATACTCTCGCCGGAGGAGATCATATCGTCGATGATGATCATATCCTTACCTTTGACATCAGCACCGAGAAACTCATGGGCAACGATCGGGTTGCGTCCGTCAATGATGGTAGAGTAGTCGCGGCGTTTGTAGAACATACCCATGTCAACACCGAGGTTGTTTGCCATGTAGATAGCACGGCCCATACCGCCCTCATCCGGGCTGATGACCATCAGATGATCCTTGTCGAGCTTCATATCCGGTGCATTGCGCAGGATGTTTTTGATGAACTGGTAAGCCGGCTGGATGGTTTCAAATCCATGCAGCGGAATCGCGTTCTGGACACGCGGGTCGTGAGCGTCGAAGGTGATGATGTTTTCTACGCCCATAGCAGTCAGCTCCTGCAGACCAAGTGCGCAGTCGAGAGACTCTCTTCCAGATCTCTTGTGCTGGCGGCTCTCATACAGGAATGGCATAATGACATTGATTCTGCGGGCTTTTCCACCGATGGCTGCGATGACACGCTTCAGATCCTGGAAGTGGTCGTCCGGAGACATGTGGTTGGTGTAGCCGCACAGAGAATAGGTCAGGCTGTAGTTGCAGACATCGAGCAGAATGTAGATATCGTCACCGCGGACAGATTCGTTGATGATACCCTTTGCCTCGCCTGAACCGAAACGCGGAACCTGAGACTGGATAATGTAGCTGTCACGCTCATATCCTTCATAGGCAGCGACATATTTTTCCGCAAATTCATTGCCGCGTCCCTTTCTCCAGCTGACCAGATAATCGTCGACCTTTTTTCCAAGTGCGGCGCTGCTGTTCAGCGGGATCAGTCCCAGTCTTCCGATTGGCAGTGTGTCAAAATGTCCTTCAGTTCCCTTACTCATGCTTTGGTTCCTCCCAAAAGTTTTTTCTGGATCCGAATATCGTTTCCAAAAAGTTTAATGATGGTGTAGTTACTTGAAATTCGTGAAAAGGTACGTTCCGAGTACGTCTCCATGAAGCGGTCAAGGGGCAGGTTCGTGGAGATGATCGTCGATTTCTTCCGCAGGATGCGTTCGTTGATGCAGAGAAAGAGCTGGGAAGAGACGAAGCTGTTGGTCAGTTCCGTACCTAAATCATCGATGATCAGAAGATCGCAGTCAAAGATATTGGCGTGAGCGTCTTTTGCTTCTTCTGAACTGGAAAAGGTGTAGCGTGCAAACAGGTCAAACAGATCAAATGCAGTAAAATAAATCACACAGAACGACTGCTCGATCAGCTCGCGGGCAATACAGTGCGAAAGAAACGTTTTTCCGACACCGGTGTCGCCGTAAAAGAAGAGATTTTCAAACGACGAGCCGAAATTGCGGACGAACGCCTGGCTTTTTTCGAGCGCGGCAGCAGCGGCCTCGCGGGAAGTGAGCGGTGTTCCGGTACTGGTCAGGCTGTCCGAGTAGTAATCCAGGGAGAACTGGCTGAAATTTTCGGTTTTCAGAAGCTCCTCCACGTTGGACTGCCGGTACAGAAGATCGACGGCAGCTTTTTTGAAGCAGGCGCATTTCTGCGTGCCGTCGATGTAGCCGGTGTCGCGGCAGAGCGGGCAGTCATACGTCAGCTCGAGATAGTCTGCCGGGTAGCCGTGCATGGAAAGAAGCGCCGCGCGTTCCTGGGAACGGTCACGGATGGCAGCATTCAGGTCGAGATCCATGGAAGCGTCTCCGTTCAGCATCGCTTTTGCTTTCCGAACCGAGAGGGATGCAATCTCGGCGTCGATTTCCGCAAGGCGCGGAATCTTTTCATAAGCAATGCGGATGTGCTCCTGCTGTTCTCTCTGGTGGCGGAGCTGCCGTTCGTTGTACATGCGCATAATCGCATCGTATTGCGGGTTTGTCAGTGCCATAGTTGTTTCGTCCTCCGGGCGTTATTTCAGAAGCTGTTCTTCTAACTTCTGGTAGTCGTATTCTCTCTGATGGAAATTGTTGAAGCGGTTACTTGAAGCAGCAGGAGCGGTTTTTCGTGCCGCATTCTGATCAGAAGCGGTTTTCTTCCTTTTCTGGTGCTCCGCATCGCGCTGTTCGACGTCTGCCATGGAGCGGACGCCCTGTTCCTTCCATTTGGAGAGAATGCCTTCCGCGTACTGGAAGCTCGGCTGGCCGATCTTGGAAACGGTGCGCTGACAGGCTTCGGTGATAAGATCAATCGTAAAACCGTAGGTATTCAGCCAGCGGTCCATCATCTCGGCTTCTTTTTCCACCGGTGCGCGGTTGCGGATGCCGAATGCTTTCAAAATTGTGTAGTAATGTTTGTTGAATGTCGTGGTCTCCTGTTTGGCAGAGGCAACATCGCGGATTCCGCTTTCCTGCCAGGCGAGTCCTACCTTTTTCAGGTAGTGGATGCTGGTGCTTCCCTTCGAAACACAGTATTCCACCAGGTATTCCAGAAGATCCGCGGAAAAGTGGAGATCATCATAGAAAAACATGATGCATTCGATTTCCGTTGGCGACAGAAGATGACCGAAATACGTCTGCGCAACGTAAAGAACGTGCTGCAGTTCTTCGCGGCTGCCGGGAGCGTGTTTTTTTTCTACTGACTGTCCGGAAATACCGGAACTGGAAAGATCATCTGCCGGAGAAGAGGCAGATGGGGCAGAAACGGCCGGCTGTGGTGATGGAGCCGGGGTCTGTTCCGTCTGCGGGATTTCAACGGATACAGCAGAAACAGCCGGTGCAGCCGCAATCGGGCCGGAAATCGAGGATTCCGGTGTTGGAAGGATTCCGCTTTCTTCCTTCCGGACAAGCGGCAGAAAGGCGATTCCGGTCGGAACGCTTTCCCCAGCGGTGTAGGAGAGCGAGAGGAGTCCCTGCTTCTCCCAGTATTTCAGCGCCCGGACGATATCGTTTTCCGTGCAGGAAAAAAAATCTGCCATCGATGACAGAGTGGAATCCTGCTGATGGTCTTTGACCAGCTTCAGCAGATAAAGGTACACTTTTACAAATTCTCCGTTGGCTGCGGGCATATATTGTTCCAGAAAAAGATCCGGCACAGCAGTCACACTGGCCAGGCAGTCATTGTTTAATGTCAGCATACTCAAAATTACACCATCCTGTTCTTATCGTGCGGCAGATTTTTACTTTTAGCGATCTGTTTTTTATTATACGTCTTGCCTTCTCATACACAACCAAGTATAACACAGTATTTTCGACAAGTGAATAGGTGTTTTGCGGAAAAAACATTCCGGGAAAAAGGCACGGTGGATGAAAAAGGACTGTGGACAATGTGGATAATGTGGAGAAATCCGTTTTGTGAAATATTATCATCTACCAAAAATGTTGAAAAATGGAGGAAAACAGGGAAGTATAGGGCTTTCTGGTGATATCGTTATGTAAACAAAGTTATACACAGGGAATCCACATTGTGTGGATCGTAAAAATGTGTATAAAATTGTGGACAATGTGGATAACTCTGAAAACAGGCGAAAATACAGGAAAATAGCTGTGAATAAAAATGTGCGTAACTATTTGGCGAAAAGACAGATTGTGTGGATTCGGAGCAAAAAAAGACCCTGTGGAAAAAAGGAAAACTCCATTTCCACAGGGAGCAGGTAAAGCGAAAGAATGATTTTATTTTTCGGAAGCAAGAAGTTCCTCACCGATTTTTACAACGTCTCCGGCACCCATGGTGATCAGCATGTCGCCCTCGGCAAGATTTTCGTTCAGATAGTTTTCGATTTCCGCAAAGGATGGGAAATATTCGCAGGCAGTGCCGAGTTTTACAATGCGCTCCTGGATATCTTTGGAGGAGATGCCGAGCGTATCGGTTTCTCTGGCTGCGTAAATATCGGCGAGAACCACATGGTCTGCCAGGGAAAGAGCGGCGGCGAAATCATCGAGCAGCGCTTTCGTTCTGGTGTAGGTATGCGGCTGGAAGACGCACCACAGTGTTCTGTGCGCACAGTTTTCAGCGGCTTCCATCGTTGCACGGATTTCGGTTGGATGATGCGCATAATCGTCGATCACCTTTGCTCCGTGGTATGTACCTTTATACTGGAAACGGCGGTCGGTTCCGCGGAAGGTGGCAAAGCCTTCGTGGATGGCGTTTTCCGGCAGCTGCAGTTCATCGGCCAGTGCAATGGCAGCCAGGGCGTTGGAAACGTTGTGAAGTCCCGGAACCATCAGCGTGTAGCGACCGCGCAGCTCGCCACGGCAGATGCAGTCGAAGGACGGGTGATCGAACTCATCGTAGGTGATGTTGGCAGCGGTATAATCAGCGACAGACTGATTCTCCAGCGCGTAGGTGACAATTTTGCAGCCAAGGCCTTCGGTTACGTAATCGTATTTCGGCGTATCGGCGTTGATAATCAGCATGCCGTCGGTTGGGAGCAGACGGGCAAACGCACGGAAGGAGTGGCGGATGTCATCGATATCCTTGAAGAAATCGAGATGGTCTGCATCCATGTTGAGGATAATGCCGATTTTCGGGAAGAAGCTTAAGAAACTGTTGGTATACTCGCATGCCTCGGTCAGGAAGGTTTCGGAATGGCCGACACGGATATTTCCGCCGATGGACGGAAGAATACCGCCGACAGAAATAGTCGGATCGCAGTCAGCGGCCATCAGAATGTGGGAGAGCATAGAAGTTGTTGTCGTCTTTCCGTGTGTACCGGAAACGGCGATCGGTGTATCGTAGTTGCGCATGATCTGTCCGAGCAGCTCGGCACGGGTCAGCATCGGAACACCGGCAGCTTTTGCAGCGGCAAATTCCGGATTGTCCGGATGGATGGCTGCGGTATAAACAACAAGGTCGGTTCCCGGAAGAATGTTTTCTGCCTTCTGACCGTAGAAAACCTGTGCGCCAAGAGAAGTCAGGTGGCGGGTCAGGTCACTTTCTTTTGCATCGGAACCGGAAATTGTAAAGCTTTCTTTTAAAAGAATCTCGCAAGGCCGCTCATGCTGATGCCGCCGATGCCAATAAAATGTATATGGATTGGTTTACTGAAATCTACTTCGTACATGGTATCTCCTTCAATGTGTCTTTTCACTGAAAATGGGGAAATTTTCTCAATACATATTTTTCGATTAATATAGGAAAGAACAGAACGAAATGCAGCGCCGGTTCCCCGGAATCCGGCTGGAACTGTTCTGGCTAATAGTATACACGTATTTGCCGGAAAAGTAAAAGAAAAAAAGCGGATGAATTCGAAAATGAAATAAAAAACAATGGATAAGTATTATAAACCAGATCATATGCAAAAAGAAATATTGCAAACTAAAATGAACGAAATGTAACAAAAACTGGTAAAAATAAATGAATACGCTGTCGAAAATTGTAGAAAATCATGATACGATTTTTGACACAAATAAAATGCATAGTCAAAATCAATAAAATATAAGATAAAATAAAAGAAAAATTATAAAAAATGTTCACAATGAGACGGAAGTGTGATATAATTTTAATTGTAGTTATCAAAGAAGTGCGTGGATATGAAAAACCAGAACCGACAGCATGGTGGCTGTTTCATACACAGGGAGGCAGGTGCTGTTTCGCTGCGTGCGAAAGTGATTCAGGTGTAAGCAGCCCCTTCTTGCAAGGCAAAGCCTGAAATGGGGGCAGTGAAGGTTACCGCTCGCGGAAAACCGGTGAACGGTAAGCGTAGAACCGTACATTCTTACAGTTACTGCAAATCTTTAGATACGACAAGAGGTGATTGCATGATTAAGAAAGAGATGATAGCAATGCTGCTGGCAGGCGGTCAGGGAAGCCGTCTCGGTGTGCTCACGGAGAAAGTGGCAAAACCGGCAGTAGCATTTGGCGGAAAGTATCGAATCATCGACTTCCCGCTCAGTAATTGTATCAATTCAGGAATTGATACGGTAGGCGTACTGACCCAGTATCAGCCGCTGCGGCTGAATACCCATATCGGAATCGGTATTCCGTGGGATCTCGATAAAAACGAAGGCGGCGTAACCGTTCTGCCGCCATATGAAAAAAGTACAAACAGCGAATGGTATACAGGAACTGCAAATGCAATTTACCAGAACATGGCTTATATGGAAACATACAATCCAGAATATGTTCTGATTCTTTCCGGCGACCACATTTACAAAATGGATTACGAGGTGATGCTTGACTATCACAAAGCAAACCACGCAGATGTGACCATCGCATGTATGCCGGTACCGATCGAAGAAGCAAGCCGTTTCGGTGTCATGATCACAGACGGAAACGGAAGAATTACCGAATTTGAAGAAAAACCGGAGCACCCGAGAAGCAACCTCGCTTCTATGGGCATCTATATTTTCAGCTGGAAAGCATTAAAGGAATCTCTGACAGCCCTGAAGGATCAGCCGAGCTGTGACTTCGGAAAACACATTCTGCCGTACTGCCGCGACAACGGAAAACGTCTGTTTGCGTATGAGTTCAACGGCTACTGGAAAGATGTCGGAACGCTTGGCTCATACTGGGAAGCAAATATGGAGCTGATCGATATTATTCCGGAATTCAATTTATATGAGGAGTTCTGGAAGATCTATACCAAAGGTGATATCATCCGTCCGCAGTATGTTTCAGGGGACGCTGTCGTCGACCGCTGTATTATCGGCGAGGGCGCTGAAATCTACGGAGAGGTACATAATTCCGTCATCGGTGCGGATGTGCGCATTGAAAAGGGTGTTGTTGTAAGAGATTCTATTATTATGCGCCACAGCACAATCGGCGAGGGAACCCAGGTCAATAAGGCCATTATTGCAGAAAACGTACATGTCGGCAGGCATGTTGTGATGGGCGTTGGCGAGGAAGCGCCGAACGTCTTAAAACCGAATATTTACGGATTCGGACTTGTGACCGTTGGAGAAAAGGCAGTCATTCCGGATGGCGTAACCATTGGAAAGAATGTCTGCATTTCCGGCGAAACTTCCCTTGAGGATTACCCGGATGGCACACTTCCGTCCGGCGGAGCAATTGTAGAAAAGGACGGTGAGTAATATGAGAGCATTGGGAATTATTCTTGCAGGCGGTAACAACAACAAAATGAGAGAGCTGTCCAATAAAAGAGCCGTTGCAGCTATGCCGGTCGCAGGCAGCTTCCGCAGCATCGATTTTGCGCTGTCAAGCATGGCAAACTCTCATATTCAGAAGGTGGCTGTCCTGACACAGTACAACGCCAGATCCTTAAATGAACATTTGAGCTCTTCCAAATGGTGGGATTTCGGAAGAAAACATGGCGGTCTGTTTGTATTTTCTCCAACCGTTACATCAGATAACAGCTGGTGGTACCGTGGAACGGCAGACGCGATCAGTCAGAACCTGACATGGCTGAAAAACAGCCATGAACCGTACGTAGTCATCGCATCGGGAGATGGCGTATACAAACTGGATTTCAATAAGGTACTGGAATACCATATTGCAAAACGTGCGGATGTTACCGTGGTATGCACGGATTCCAAGGAAGCAGATACCAGCCGCTTCGGCGTCCTGAAGATGAATGAGGACTGCCGCATCGAGGAGTTCGAGGAAAAACCGATGGTTTCGAGCTCCAACGTGATCTCTACCGGTATCTATGTCATCCGCCGTCGCCAGCTGATCGAAATGATTGAGCGCAGCGCACAGGAAGACCGCTACGACTTTGTAAAGGATATTTTAATCCGTTACAAAAACCTGAAACGGATTTACGGATACAAGATCAATACCTACTGGAGCAACATTGCTACCGTAGATTCCTATTACAGAACCAACATGGATTTCCTCAAACCGGAGGTAAGAGATTACTTCTTCGGACAGTATCCGGGCATCTACTCCAAGATCGACGATCTTCCGCCGGCAAAATACAATCCTGGCTGCACAGTGAAAAATTCTCTTGTATCCAGCGGCTGTATCATCAACGGACAGGTTGAGAACTCTGTTTTGTTCAAGAAGGTATATGTTGGAAACAACTGTGTGATTAAAAATTCTATCATCTTAAATGATGTATATCTCGGAGACAACACTCACATTGAAAACTGTATTGTGGAGAGCAGGGACACCATCCGTGCAAACTCCTATCACTGTGGGGAGGACGGCATCAAAATTGTTGTCGAAAAAAACGAAAGATACGCCATCTGATTATGGGGTGAAAGGGGCATAAAAGTTTATGAACATTACAGACGTGAGAGTACGCAAGGTAACAAAAGAAGGAAAAATGAAGGCGGTTGTGTCTATCACAATCGATGACGAATTTGTTGTACATGATATCAAGGTGATTGAAGGAGAAAAAGGACTGTTCATCGCAATGCCGAGCCGTAAGGCTACGGACGGGGAGTACCGCGATATCGCACATCCGATCAACTCCGGAACCAGAGAAAAAATTCAGACCATTATCCTGAAACAGTACGAACAGGCGATGGCAGAAGCGGAAGCAGAGGAAGCTGCTGCAGAGGCCTGAGCAAAAAGGAAGAAAGAATGCCCCCGGGCGGAAAACGGAAGTGGTTACGTTTTCTGCCCGGGGGCGTTTTTGTCAGTAAAAATAAAGATGACGATATATAAAAGTATATCGCCATCTTTTTATGAGGGGGGAGATAGTGAGTGGTTTATCAACTATCCGAGATTTATTATAAAAGGAATATGTGAGCAAAGTGTGTCCAAATTCTAAAAGAAATGGAAAAAATATAAAGAAAAGAGGAAAAATTGTGGGAAGAGGTATGGACAGAAAAGAGAAGAGAGCGTAAAGTGAGAGAAAAATGTATCTGCGGAGTCTTTTTTGTGCCCGTATTTGCGTGAGCTGAAAAATTCCGGGAGCACATCAGAAAAAGAGGAGGAAACAGGATGAGACAGAAGAGAATCAGCGATTATGGATATCGGATAGGACATCATGAAAGCGGACCGCGAAACAAAATTACAGATGTGCCTGGTGTGCGGGTAGGCCATGCGACGGTGGAAAGTGGCAATCAGCATACCGGAGTGACGGTGATTGTGCCGGGAGAAGGCAATCCGTTTCTGAAAAAGTACCTGGCGTCTGCCTACGTGCATAACGGTTTTGGGAAAACGTGCGGTCTTGTGCAGGTACAGGAGCTTGGAACTCTTGAAACGCCTATTGCCCTGACCAATACACTGAATGTTGGAAAAGTGGCGGATGCATGATTTCATGGATGATACAGCAGACCCAAAAAGAAGGGGAAGATGTTTTTTCCATCAATCCGGTTGTCGGAGAATGTAATGATTCAAGGATCAATGAGATTTGTAACCGGGTAGTGGGGGAAAAAGAGCTGTATCAGGCACTGGAGCAGGCGGATACAGACTTTGCGGAAGGTGATATCGGCGCCGGAACAGGAACGATCTGCTATGGGCTGAAAGGGGGAATCGGCTCGGCATCCCGCACGCTGGTGCTGGATGGAAAAACATATACCATTGGCGTTCTGGTACAGTCAAATTTCGGGGCAACCAGAGATTTGAAAATCAGTGGAAAACCGGCAGGAGAGAAGATTCTGGAGCGGATCCGGAAGGAAGAATGCGGAAGCAGCGCCGAAGACCGGGGATCTATTATGACGGTTCTGGCAACAGACCTTCCGGTATCGGAGCGGCAGCTGTACCGGATTATCCGCCGCTGTGGAGTTGGAATCGCCAGAACAGGAGCCTACACCGGCCACGGAAGCGGTGAAATCATGATCGGATTTACAACGGCAAACCGCGTGGACACAAAGAGTACATGTGAGGTGGAAGCGTGCGCCCGGATAAAAGAAGAAAAAATCAACGAGGCATTTGAAGCAGCGGCAGAGGCTGTGGAGGAAGCGATCCTGAACTCTATGGTAACCGCAAAGGAAAAAAGAGGCCTGGACGGAGCCAGATACCGCAGCCTTGCAGAATTTCTGGAAATACCGGGATTTCTGAAATAAATTATTTTTCCAGAACCATACGCCCCAGCTCGGAAATTTCACATCCGCCTTTTGTCCGGTGCACGATGAGATAACCGGCGGAAGAAAGCTCTCCGAGTACGGTGCGCAGAGCCGCTTCGGATACAAAGGTTTCTCCGTCGGCCAGTCCGTTTTTGATTGCCAGGCGGCCTGCTTTCGGATGCGTCGATACGAAAGAAAGAACCTGATATTGAAGGTCGGTGAGGGAAACGTCAGCCATCTGGCGGGAGCGGAGGTACGTTGGCAGATCGGAAAGCTGCAGCTTATGGCTGCTGTACCGGGTAAACAGGCTGCAGGACAGATTGTACAGCTCATGAATATTTCCGGGGTACGCATATTCCTTCAGAAAGCGCAGAAGCCCTTCCGAAAAGATCCGGTCGCAGGTCATATCGGTGTTGTGGAAAAACTGAAGCAGAAAGTAATTGAGAAGATCGGGAATATCCTCCCTGCGTCTGCGGAGCGGGACTGTCTGAAGCTCTGAAGCACTTAAAAGGTGAAAAAGTTCCCGCAGGAAGGTTCCTTTTTCTACTTTTTTGTAAAGGTTATCATCCGCAATAGCAATGATCCGCACATCGAAACGGCGGGTTTCCGGTGCGGAAAAGAAGTTACCATGAACATTGGTAAGAACATTGACCAGCAGATCCTGAATGGAAAGCGGAAAACGGTCCACCTGGGAAAGGACGAGTGTGCCATGGTTGGTTTCGGCAAGAAGCCGGAGCAGGGAGGCTTCGGTCAGATCATTTCCGGGAGAATGAAGAACGGAAAACGGATAATGGTGGCGGCGCGAAAAATTGTGGATCGCACGTGCGAGTGTCCGGCGCTGTGTACCGCTTTCTCCCTGGATCAGAATCGGAAAATCAAAAAGTGCAAGATGTCTGGCCTGCGCCATCAGATTCTGGACGGAATCTGCGTGGGACAGGGAAAGGGAAAAGGTACGGGAGGAAGCAAAAAAAGTGCTTTCTTCCGTTTTTTCGTCTTTCGATACCGACATTTCCGTGGATCTGCCATCGGGAAGAAACGCAAGAAAAACAGGTTCTGTATCCGGAAAAACCATAGAGAGAACGCTTAACGTGATCTGTGTTTTCTGATCCGAAAGGAGAATGGTCCAGTCACCGTTGCGGTCGAAAGCAGTGTCCGCGTAGGCAGACGGAAGACATTCCGAAAAAGGCTGTCCTTCAAAGTTGGAGGAGGGAAGCGAGAAGGCATGTGCAAATTTAGCGTTCATGAACTGAATGAGGCCATCCGCACCAAACAGACAGATGCCAATGGGAAGAGAGAACAGGATAACCTGCATGAGCTGTTCGGTCTGTACATAATTTGTATAGTAAGTTTCTGAGGTCTTGACGGTGTGAAGAATCTGATTGACATAATTGCGCGATACACGGTTTACGGTCTGCAGAGGAATGTTGAAATATTCGCAGAGCTGTAAAATAGTGGAAATATCGATGATGCGGTTGCCGATATCCAGCACATTGGGAATGCGGGAAGGAACGAGCTGCGGCTCGCCGGCGGTGATGGCAAACTGAATGTCAGACTCGGTATCCTTGCATCCGGGATAAAACGGAACAAAGTCATATTGTGTGATGCCGCATTCCTCAAACTGGGAAATGATAGCGAGCGTGGAATATTTATCATCGTTTACCAGATAGACACGTTCGTGCGGCGGAATCTGAATGATTTTATCCAGGAACATATGGTTGAAAACGCGGTCGCAGGGGAGCTGCAAAATGGAGGAGTCAAGGGTAAGCGGAAAGGTTTCCATGGCGCGGGCGGTTGGAAAAAGGACGCACTGGTATCCCCGGAAGAGAGAGGGGTCTGTGGCCTGCTCTCTCAAAAGGGTATTGAAGGTGAGATATTCACCGAGCACGGAGTGAAGATAAGACTGAAATTCGGAAAGCATTCGTTTCCGGGAAGAAATGATCAATACGTTGCCAAGCTTTTGTGTTCTGTTCATAAAGGGACCTCTTTTCCTGCTAAAAAGTGATAATGGGTTAAAAATTAGGATAATTATATCATTTTTGACGAAAATAAACAACCTAAATGCAAAAAGACAAAAAAGAAAAGAAAAAATCAGGAAGAATGCTTTGACATAGTGACGCATTACATCTATAATACCGATTAAGCAAAGGGGCTGTAAAAAAAGGTAAGGCATCTTTGCTCTTTTTTATATCATGGTTCTGTTATCTGTGAAAAGAAAGAACAAAGAAAACAGCAACACTTGCAGAAAAGGAGGAGACAACAATGAAAAAAAGACATGTAATGCGTGCTCTGGTTGCAGCAGCAACGGCACTGGCACTGACAGCATGTGGATCGACAGGTTCTTCTGACACAAGTAAGAGCACATCAACAGCATCTGCTGCATCGACCTCATCCAGTTCGGAAGCAGATACGAAGAATACCATCTCGATTCCGGCAGGCGAGTCGGTATCCCAGGATTCTGATGTTACGGCAATGGTAGCTGTAGACTTTACCACCATGGATCCGATGGATACTTCCGATACACTTTCCGGTGGTGTACAGCGAATGATGATGGACGGTCTGTTTGGATTCGATGAGAATATGCAGATCATTCCGATGCTGGCAACCAGCTACGAAGCAAACGATGAAGCAACCGAGTATACGATCCATCTTCGTGAGGGCGTAAGCTTTACCGATGGAACTCCGTGGAATGCAGATGCCCTGATTGCAAACGTAAATAAATGGGCAGACAAGAGCCTTGGACTGAAACGTACTACATTCCTCTGCAATGTTCTGGATCATGCAGAGAAGATAGATGATTATACCGTTAAAATTTATTTATCACAGTCATTCGGTGCTTTCATCAGCAACCTGGCACATCCGGCTACGCTGATCATGAGCCCGAAACAGATTGAAGCAGGAGAAGATGCCTGTGCACAGGCACCGGTAGGAACCGGCCAGTACAAATTTGTTGAGTGGGTTGCCGGTGACCATATGAAGGTAGAGCTGAACAAAGACTGGTGGGGATATGACGCAGACGTCTGCGGCGGAACTGCTCTGGCAGATGCAGATGCAGGATTTAAGAGCATCACATTCAAACCGGTTGCAGAAAGTGCTACCCGTGTATCTGCAATTCAGGCAGGTGACGCACAGATTATGTGGTCTGTACCGACAGAAAGTGTTGACACCTTAAAAGGTGACAGCAACGTATCCGTTGGAATGGGCGACAGCATCGCCGTATGGTACTTCTTCATGAATACACAGAAAGCACCGTTCAACGATGTGAAGGTTCGTGAGGCAATGGCTTATGCAATCAACAAAGAGGCATATATCCAGGTCGTTATGAACGGTTACGGTTCTGTGGCAACTTCTATGGTAGGAGAAGAAGTACAGCACTACAAAGGAAATGATCCGTATTCCTACGATCCGGAAAAAGCAAAAGAGCTGTTAAAGGAAGCAGGATATCCGGATGGATTTACCACAACACTGATGTACAGCAACACGACAGCAAATCAGAAAAAAGCAGAGTTCTACAAACAGCAGCTTTCTGAGGTTGGTATTGATCTGGAATTGAACGGAATGGAAAATGCCGTTCTGAATGAAAAGGTTCAGGGAGCTGACTGCGCAGGAGCAGATGCCGAGGTAGACTGCTACTTAAGCGGATGGTCTACTTCCACCGGTGATGCTGACTGGGGACTTCGCCCGATGCTGGCAACCGAGTCTGAGCCGCCGATGAGCTTCAATATCAGCTACTATGAGAATGAAAAAGTAGATCAGCTTCTCAAAGATGGTCTTGCAACAGCAGATGAAGACAAACGTGGTGAGATCTATGCAGAAGTACAGGATACTGTATGGAAGGATCTTCCGCTGCTCTGCATCGCAAGTGATAAAAACATCTGGGCAACCAGCAACAACATTACCGGAGTATATCTGTTAGGCGATGGAAGCATCGGCATGAGAAATGCCAGAATGGCAGCCGAATAACGGCAGACTGAAATAAGGATATGAAAAAGACCCCGGCGTCCTTCCATCAAAAGAGGGCGCCGGTTTCTTACAAACAGGAAAGCAGGCAGTGATCCGTGGGATTGTACCTGTAGGATAAGCATGAAAGTAGGAGATACAATATGCCAAAATATATACTGAAGCGTATTGTGGGTACGATCCCCACACTGATTATTGTTGTTACATTTGTATTTTTCTTTGTCCGCCTGATTCCGGGAGATCCGGCGAGACTCGTTGCAGGAGAGCAGGCAACACAGGATGACGTAGAGGCAGTAAGAGAAGAGCTTGGCCTCAATAAATCCATTCCGACACAGTATGTTACCTACGTGACAGGACTTTTAAAAGGAAATCTCGGAACCTCCCTTCGAACAAAGCAGCCGGTTACAAAGGAAATTGCGGGAAGATTCGGAAATACCGTCCGTCTGGCATTTGTCACATTGCTGTGGAGCTCGGTTGTTGGTGTGCTCTTTGGTGTGTGGTCCGGAACACACCGGGGAAAATGGCAGGATTATACCGGAATGACGATTGCGGTCTCGGGTATTTCACTCCCCTCGTTCTGGATCGGCTTTCTGCTGATTATGCTGTTTGCGGTAAAACTGCGAATTCTGCCGACAACAAGCGGAACAAGCCTGAAAAGTCTGATTATGCCGTCGATCACGCTCGGCGTCGGAATTGCAGCCGTGATCGCACGATTTACAAGATCCTCCATTATTGAGGTTTTAAAAGAAGATTACGTCAGAACAGCAAGAGCAAAAGGAATCAAAGAAAAGGTTGTGATCTGGAAGCATGTTTTCCGCAACTCCATGATCTCCGTCGTGACGGTTGTGGGTCTGCAGTTCGGCTTTCTGCTGGGAGGTTCTGTTGTCACAGAAACGGTATTTGCCTATCCTGGCCTTGGCTCCCTTCTGATTGAATCGGTCAATTACAGAGATTATCCGGCAATCCAGTCCCTGATTCTGATCTTTTCGCTGCAGTTTATCGTCATCAACCTGATTGTCGATATCCTCTATGCGGTTCTGAATCCGGAAATTAAACTTCAGTAGGAGATGAGTGGAATGAAAGAAAAGAAAAAAGTACAGACCGAGAACCAGGAGAGAATTAAAACTCCGTTTTCTGAGATGGTTCGAAAATTTAAAAAACAGAAAAATGCAGTAGTTGCGCTTTGTTTTATCATTTTTCTCATTTTCCTTGCGTTTTTCGGAAGCAAAATTGTGCCGTACGGAATCAATGAGTATGATTACAATGCGATTCTGCAGGGACCAAGTATGAAGCACCTGTTTGGAACGGATGAGTTTGGACGGGATCTGTTTTCCCGTATCGTCTGTGGAACCCGGATTTCACTTGCAGTCGGATTCGGCGCTGTTACGGTCGGTGCAGTCTGTGGTACCATTCTCGGACTTCTGGCCGGATATTACGGCGGATGGATTGATTCTATTATTATGAGAATCTGCGATGTCCTGTTCGCTTTTCCGGGACTGATTCTTGCAATCGCCATCGTGGCAATCCTCGGAAGCGGCATGACAAACGTTGTGATTGCGGTCGCTGTCTTTTCTACACCGACCTTTGCGCGGCTTGTCCGAAGCAAAACGCTGAGCCTGAAAAATTCCGTCTTTGTCCTGGCGGCACGGAACATCGGTGTTTCCGATGCAAGAATTCTGTTTCACCATATTCTGCCGGGAGCCATTCCGGACATCATTGTACAGTATTCCATGTCATTTGGATCTTCCATTCTGACAGCATCAAGCCTTTCCTTCCTGGGAATGGGCGCACAGCCGCCGACACCGGAATGGGGACTGCTTCTTTCCAACGGAAGAAACTATATGGCAAGTGCAATGTATGTGACGATTTTCCCGGGTCTTGCGATTTTCCTTACCGTACTGAGCTTTAACCTGTTAGGCGACGGACTTCGCGATGCACTCGATCCGAAACTTTCCGATTGATAAGGAGGAGCAGAAGTGGCTACTGATAACGTACTTGAGATAAAAAATTTACATACGTATTTCTATACCGATGGCGGCGTGATCAAAGCAGTAGACGGTGTCGATGTGGAGCTTCGACGCGGCGCAACGCTTGGTATCGTAGGCGAGTCGGGAAGTGGAAAGAGCGTGACATCCCTCTCTGTGATGGGATTACTGACCGGAACGAAAGGAAAAATTGCTGATGGCGAAATCCTGCTGGATGGCGATGACATTGTAAAGCTGACGAAGGAACAGCAGAGAAAGCTGCGCGGAAGCAAGATTTCCATGATTTTCCAGGAACCGATGACCAGTCTGAACCCGGTCATGAAGATTGGAGACCAGGTGCAGAATGCGTTCTGCAGCACGAAAAAATATCAAAAAAAGAGGCACTGAAAAAGGCAGAGGACATGCTCCGGAAAACGGGTGTTCCGCGTGTGGAGCATATGATGAAGGAGTATCCGTTCCAGCTTTCCGGCGGACAGAGACAGAGGGTCATGATTGCCATGGCGCTTGTATGCAAGCCGGAAATCCTGATTGCGGATGAGCCGACGACTGCGCTGGATGTAACGATTCAGGCACAGATTCTGGATCTGATGAATCAGCTGAAAAAAGAGACAGGTACATCCATCCTGTTTATTACACATGATCTTGGCGTCGTTGCAGAGGTCTGCGATGATGTTGCCGTTATGTACTGCGGCCGCGTGGTAGAGCGCGGAGATGTAAAAACAATTTTCGCCAATCCGTCCCACCCGTATACGAAGGGACTGCTGGGATCGATTCCGAGACTGGGAGACGCCGGAAAAGAACTGAAGTCGATTCCGGGTAACGTTCCAAACCCGAAATATATGCCGAAAGGCTGCAAATTTGAGCCGCGATGTCCATACGCTTCGGAAAAATGCCGCGAGGAAGAACCGGGATTTTTCCAGATCGAGGAAGGCCATATCAGCAGATGCTGGCTCTGCGAAAGCGGACAGCTCAAAACAGATCACGTAGAGAAGGCAGGTGACTAGGATGTCAGATACATTACTTAGAGTAGAGGATTTGAAAATTTATTATCCGGTTGCCGGAAGCGGATTTGGGAAAAAGGAATTCGTCAAAGCGGTAGACGGAGTTACCTTTGAGGTGAAAAAAGGCGAGGTATTCGGAATTGTAGGCGAGTCCGGCTGCGGAAAATCCACACTGGGAAGAGGCGTCTGCAAACTGGAAAATCTGACATCGGGCCATGTGTATCTGGATGGCGAAGATATTACAGAGTACAATGACCGGAGAATGCGTTCCATCCGGAAAAAAGTACAGATGGTTTTTCAGGACCCGTATGCGTCCCTGAATCCACGAATGTCCGTTTTTGATATCATTGCAGAGCCGCTGCTGGTGCATCATCTGTATCAGGATAAAGCGGATCTGGAAAAGAAAGTGCTGGATCTTTTGCACCGGGTAGGACTGGATGACTACCATGCAAACCGTTATCCACATGAATTTTCCGGCGGTCAGCGTCAGAGAATCGGAATTGCCCGTGCACTTGCGGTAGAACCGTCTCTGATCATCGCAGACGAACCGGTTTCGGCACTGGATGTGTCTATTCAGGCGCAGGTTCTGAATCTTTTAAATGAACTGAAGCATGACCTGGATCTGACCTATATTTTTGTTGCACATGACCTGAGCGTTGTGGAATACATCAGTGACCGTGTCGGCGTTATGTATCTCGGCAATTTCGTGGAGGTCGGAGAAAAAGAGAAAATTTACAGCAATCCGATGCATCCGTATACGCAGGCACTGCTTTCTGCAGTTCCGGTTCCGGATCCGACGGCAAAAAGAGAAAGAATTCTGCTTGAGGGAAGCATCCCATCCGCCCACAAGCCGCCGACAGGCTGCAAATTCCATACCAGATGTCCAAAATGCATGGAATGCTGCAAAACACAGGCGCCGGAGCGGTATGAAGTGGATGACGGACATTACGTATATTGTCATCTTTATGATAAAGAAAGAAGGGAACAGCAGAAATGAAGCTTTTTATCAGTGCAGATATCGAGGGCTGTGCCGGAGTGGCACTGACCGATGAAACACATAAGAAGGAAAGCGTATACCAGAGATTTGCAGAGGAGATGACCGAAGAGGTCGTTGCGGCATGCGAAGCAGCACATGAAGCGGGCGCGGATGAGATTGTCGTAAAGGACGGTCACGGAGATGCATCCAACATTGACCCGCTGAAAATGCCGGAGTATGTCACCCTGATCCGGGGAAAGAGTGGTCATCCGTATAATATGATGTATGGTATCGACGACAGCTATGACGGCGTACTGTATCTTGGATACCATGCACCGGCAGGAGATCCCAATTTTTCGATCAGCCACACATCGACAGGAAACAGCCTGTATATTCATCTGAATGGAAAAGTGATGAGTGAGTGCATGCTGAACAGCTATACAGCAGCATCACATCACGTACCGGTGCTGTTTCTTTCCGGAGATGAGGAGATCTGCCGTCAGGCCAAAGAACTGATTCCGGGCATTACGACAGTGGAAACGAAGCATGGTGTCGGTGCGGCAACGTGGTGCAAAGCGAAAGGAAAAGTGATATCCGAAATCCGGGAAGGGGTAAAAAAGGCAGTTGCCGGACAGAAAAAAGAGTGTCAGGTGGCTCTTCCGGAGCACTTTACATATGAGGTAACCTATAAAGACTGGAAAAAAGCGTACACGATGTCGTTTTATCCGGGAATGCAGAGGGTAGATACCTTCACAAATAAGCTGGAGACAGATCGCTGGATGGATATTGTCACAGCACACTGCTTTGTTGTATATTAAGAATATAAATCTGATAGAAACCCAAAGAAAAGAGGATAAAACAATGGATATAGAAATGTTTGGTAAGCTTTCCGATGCATTTGGACCAAGTGGATTTGAGGAGGATGTCATCCGTACCATAGCAGATTACTGCAAAGAATTTGATGTAGAAAATGACGCAATGAATAACCTGTATGTGCGGATGCCGGGAACAAAGCAGGATTCCCGTCCGGTCATCCAGCTGGATGCCCATCTGGACGCATGCGGTTTCATGGTACAGAATATCCAGGACAACGGATGCCTTGGCATTATCATGCTTGGCGGCTTTCATCTGACCAGCCTTCCGGCACATGCGGTATGGATCCGCACCAGATCCGGAAAAATGGTACATGGTATTATCTGCGCAAAACCGGTTCATTTCATGACAACAGCGGAACGCAGCAGTCAGACTCTGGAAATTGAAAAAATGTATGTGGATGTCGGAGCAACCAGCCGCGAGGAGGTTGAAAACGTTTTCGGAATCCATATCGGTGATCCGATGATGCCGGATGTAACCTTTGAATACGATGCAGAGCATGAAATCTGCTTCGGAAAAGCATTTGACAACCGTGCCGGTTGCGCGTGCATCGTAGATACGATGAAACAGCTGGAAAAGGAGCAGGCTTCTCTTGCAGTTAATGTTGTCGGTGCCTTTGCGGCGCAGGAGGAGGTCGGAACCCGCGGTGCTGTGGTAACGAGCCAGATTGTAAAACCGGATCTTGCCATTGTATTTGAAGGATCTCCTTCCGATGACTTTTTCATCAGCGCAGGACAGGCACAGGGCTGCATGAAGAAGGGTGTTCAGATTCGTATCCTGGACAACAGCTATATTTCCAATACGCAGTTTATTTCACTGGCCGAGGAAGTGGCAGCAAAATGCGGAATCAAATACCAGGAGAGTGTAAGAAGAGGCGGAAGTACAAACGCAGCAAAAATCAGCGTGACAGGAAAAGCAGTTCCGTGTCTGGTGCTTGGTGTTCCATCCCGCTATGCGCACAGCCATTACAATTTCTGCGCAAAAGAAGACCTGGAGGCAGCAAGCGCAATGGCAGCCAATGTCATTCGTGCTTTAGATGAGGAAAAGATCCGTCATATCTGCCATCAGGATGTACTGTAAAATATTCGATAACGAAAGAAAAAGCATGCCGGAAGCGGGTTCACAGGAAAGGTGAAGCCGTTTTCGGCATATCTGGTAAAAAAGGAGAGTTTACAAGTGAGAAAACCGATCATTGGAATCTTGGGAAATACGTATAAAACACAGCCGGGACTTTTTTCAAGTGCGGAGAGAATGTATGTCAACAGCGATTATATCGAATCAGTTCTGAATAACGGCGGAATTCCTATGGCAATTCCGGCAGTTGCCATGAAAGCGGATCCAGAAGGCATACTTGCTGTGTGCGACGGAATTCTGGTTCCCGGCGGAGAGGACTTAAATCCGTGGTATTATGGGGAAGAGCCAAAACCGCAGATCCAGACCATCCGCCCGGAGATCGACGAGGCATGGTTTGCACTTGGACGGGCAGCAAAAGAGATGGGAATGCCTATGCTTGGCATCTGCAAAGGAATTCAGTTTTTAAATGTCCTGTGCGGCGGTGATCTGTACCAGGATATCTATACACAGAAGGAAACTACAATTCTGCATCTGCAGTCCCTGGAGCGGTCGTATCTGCATCACCATGTAGAAATTAAAGAGGGAACCCATCTGGCAGAAATCCTTGGGGCGGGAACCCATGCGGTAAACTCCATGCATCATCAGGCAGTGCGTACGCCGGGAGAGGACATCGTGGTTTCAGCAACGGCGCCGGATGGAACCATCGAGGCGATAGAAAGCCGCAACGGACAGATTGTGGCCGTACAGTGGCATCCGGAAGGGCTGATCCACTCAGCGCCGGAGATGAACCGCCTTTTTGCGGATCTGGTAGAAAGAAGCAGCAGATACAGAGAGAAAAAGTAACGATTTGGAACCATGTAAAAGGAAAGAAAAACCGGGATGGGACTTTTGAACCGTTACGAAAAAATAAGAATGGATAAAGATGCGATTCTAAAAGCAGAGAGCAGGAATCGTTCGGGAGGCAAAAAAAGAATGAACAGAACAATAAGAGTATCGGCGGCGGGTGATATTCTGATTATGAAACGGCTTCTGCCGGGATATCAGGATGTTTTGCCGATTCGCGAATTTCTGATGCAGGGAGAGGTTCGGATGGCGAATCTGGAAACAACGATATCGGACGGCAGCTGTTACGCATCGGCGTATTCCGGCGGAACATGGCTGACGGCAGATGCGAAGTGTCTGGAAGATACCCTGCGTTACGGTTTTAATTTTCTTGGGATTTCGAATAATCATACGATGGATTATTCCTACGAAGGACTTGCATCTACGATCAGCGAACTGAAAAAAAAGGATGTGGCATATGCCGGAGCAGGCAAAAATCTTTACGAAGCATCGCGTCCTGCCATTCTGGACACAACAGCGGGACAGATTGCGGTGATTGATATCTGTTCTACCTTTGAAAATGCAGCCAGGGCGGGAAGCCAGACGGAACGGCAGCCTGGCAGGCCGGGCTTAAATCCGCTGCGCTTTTCGGAAAAATATACCATTACGGAGAAACATGCGCAGGATCTTGCAAAGATTGCAGAGGTGACCGGAATCAACGGACTGCGGGATCTGCACCGGCAGGAGGGATTTATCGCTCCGCTTCCCGAGGGTATCATGGAATTTGGCGGGAAAATGTTTGAAATCAGCAAGGACGGAACAGAGGGAAGAAGCTCCAGCCCGAATCCGATCGATGTGAAACGCACCGTCGATGCAATCCGGGAAGCGAAGATGACATGTGAGGCAGTCCTGGTTATGGTACATTCCCATGAAATCCGTAAGGACAATGACGAGGAAGCGGATTATTTTCTGGAGGAATTTGCACACGCCTGTATCGATGCGGGCGCCAGCGCGGTGATCGGGGGCGGAACGCATCAGCTGAAGGGAATCGAACTGTATCATGACTGTCCGATTTTCTATTGCCTCGGAAATTTTATTTTTGAAAATCAGTATGTACGCCTTCTGCCTGCGGACTACATGGAAAAATATGGTCTGAATATTCACACGGCAGCATCCATCGGAATCGCCAGGCGGCAGGAGCAGTCCTCACATTCCCTCTACGAAATTCCGGAGGTCTATCGGAGTGTGCTGCCGTATTTCGAGATCTGTCAGGGGAAATGCACACATTTGGAGCTTCTGCCGGTCGAGCTTGGTATGGACAGGGAAAACGCAGAAAAAAATATTCCGTACGTAGCAGACGAAAAAACAGCAGAAAAAATTGCAGAATATCTCACCCGCGTGAGCAAGAGATATGGAACAGAATGGGAATACAAAGAAGGAAGGATTGTACTTCATGCGTAAAAAATGGGAAATAGAAGAGGAATACCGAAACTTTTGCCGGAACAACAAAGAACTTGCGCTGCAGACGCTGCGGGAGCTGACACTGACCCCGACGGAAACGGGAAAAGAGGATCAGAGAATCGCATATTGCATGGAATGGATGAAACAGCAGGGCATGGAGTCGGTTCATACGGATGAGCTTGGAAATGTAATCTGGGAGTATCGGCCGGAACAGGAAAAGAAGGTTCTGTATACGGCGCATCTGGACACTGTGTTTTCGCTGGAGGAGCCGCTGGAGATTAAAGAAGACGGAATGATCTGGCGTTGTCCCGGCATCACAGACGATACCGTGAATGTCGTGATGCTTCTGATGGCGGCAAAATACGTTCATGAGACAGAGCCGGAGCTTCCATGCGGTCTGATTTTTGCAGCGGATCTGGGAGAAGAAGGGCTTGGCAATCTGTGCGGAGTTCGCGCGCTTGTCGACCATTATGAAAAAAATCTGTGTGGAATGGCAGCCTTTGACCTGTATCGGGATAAAATGTATCCCATCTGCATCGGGTCTGTCCGGTATCGGATTTCGGCAAAAACAAAGGGCGGTCATTCTTTCCTGAATTTCGGAAGAAAAAATGCCATTGCAGAGCTTGCGGGTCTGATCGGAGAGCTTTACCGTTTTCAGACGGATGCAGCATCTCATACAACATACAATGTGGGAAAAATAGAGGGAGGAACCTCTGTTAATACGATTGCGCAGGATGCCTCCATGCTGTTTGAATTCCGTTCGGAGGATTACCGGAGTCTGGAAGCCTGCGAAACATATCTGGAGCAGACCATAGCAGCACGCCAGAGTGAGGAGGTACAGTATTCCTGTGAGCTCGTCGGAAAGCGGCCGTGCGCAAGAGAAACCGATCCTGTCCAGATGGCACGTATGACGCGGTGTGCGCAGAAAACGCTGAAGGCAGCCGACGGGGAAGAGCCGGTATGCTCTGAGGCATCTACAGACTGTAATATCCCATTGTCGCGGCATATTCCTGCCATCTGTGTCGGTTTCTGCCGGGGCGGGGGAGCACATACCAGAGAAGAATGGCTTGATGCCGCCAGTGTAGAAGATGGCATGTGTGCAGCCGCAGCACTCGTATGCCGGCTTCCGTGGATGTGCTGCGAGAGCAGAGTCGTTGTAAGGGACGGGATAGAGGACCGAAAAGAGAGAGAGGAAATCCGGCGGCTGCTGGAGCTGTGCGATCAGGACTTCGTTCCGCCGCTTTCCCACCGCAACAGTACATCCCAGACGAACTGGGCCGAGACAGAAGAAAAGACGGATGGAATTGCAGAATATCTGGAAAATATCTGCAGTCAGCATGTGGTGCTGTGGAAGGAAGAGGGAGTCGTGCGGGCCTTTATGACCTGGAAGGATCATTTTAACTGTGAAAATCTGGAAGCATATCCGGATTCCTGCTATCTGACCACCCTCTGCGTCTGGCCGGATTACCGCGGACAGGGAATTTCGGAGGTAATGTATGCAGAAGCAGAAAAGGACATCGCGGCAAAATTTCCGGGAAGCCGGATTACTCTCCGTACCTGGTCCACGAACGGGGCCCAGGAGCATATCCTGGACAAGCTGGGATATAGTCTTGTCAGGCGGCTGAAGGATGACAGGGGAGAAGGAATTGATACGGTTTATTTTGTAAAAAAGGAAGAAAACGACAGATAACATGGTGCTTGCAAATCGCAGTTGAAAGTGTCATAATCGGAAGCATAAGACAGCAAAAGGAGGGCTATAGCTATGCCTTGTACAACTATTTTAGTTGGAAAGAAAGCATCATATGACGGTTCCACCATGATCGCGCGAAATGACGATTCCGGTGCAGGCCATTATACATCGAAAAAATTTGTGGTTATTCACCCGGAGGAGCAGCCGAGAACCTATAAAACCGAGATTTCACATCTGACCATTGAGCTTCCGGACAATCCGATGCGGTACACTGCAGTGCCAAACGCAGAAAAAGGCGAGGGGGTCTGGGCGGCAAGCGGCGTGAATGCAGCGCAGGTCGGTATGACTGCGACCGAGACAATCACATCGAATCCGCGTGTGCTGGGTGCTGATCCGCTTGTCGTTTATCAGCCGGCGGAAGACGGAAAAGAAGAGGTTCCGGGCGGAATCGGCGAGGAGGATCTCGTTTATATTGTTCTTCCTTATATTAAAAGCGCCAGAGAAGGTGTCAAAAGACTGGGCAGCCTGCTGGAGCAGTACGGTACATACGAGATGAACGGCATTGCATTTCAGGACCACGATGAGATCTGGTGGCTGGAGACGATCGGCGGCCATCACTGGATGGCAGTGAAAGTGCCGGATGACCATTATGTGGCCATGCCGAACCAGCTTGGCATCGACCATTTTGATCTGGAGGATGCACTCGGCGAACAGAAGGAATATATGTGCTCAGCAGACTTGAAAGAATTTATTGAAACATATCATCTGGATCTTTCTATGGATGGAAATTTTAATCCTCGCGATGCTTTCGGAAGCCACGATGATTCCGATCACGTTTACAATACACCGCGTGCCTGGTTCATGGAGCGCTGTCTGAACCCGCACACGAAAAAATGGGACGGACCGGATGCCGATTACACACCGGTATCTGACGATATTCCGTGGATGATGGTTCCGGAGAAGAAGATCACCGTAGAGGATGTGAAATACGTACTGTCTTCCCACTATCAGGGAACACCGTACGACCCGTATGCCGCATACGGCGAGAAATCGTGGAAGGGGGCATACCGCTCCATCGGTGTCAACCGGACCGATTTCCTTTCTGTCATCCAGATGCGCCCGGATCACAAAGGAGACAACGGCATTCTGCAGTGGATCGCATTTGCGTCGAATGCGTTCAATGTGCTGGTTCCGTTCTACACCGATGTGACGACAACACCGGAGTATCTTTCCAACACAACGGGAGAGGTTTCCACAGATAATTTCTACTGGGCAAGCCGCATGATAGCAGCAATGGCAGATGCGTCCTATAAGTCTTCTATCTTCCACATTGAACGGTATCAGGAAAAGGTGATGGCAAAAGGCCATGCACTGATCCATCAGTACGATGCGCTGCTTGCAGGGGAGACAGACGAAACAAAACAGACACAATTGAGAGAAGAAGCAAACAACAAAATGGCTGAAATGCTGAAAAAAGAGACGGGTGCAACACTGCACAAGGTACTCTTTGAACTCAGCAACCAGATGAAAAACGCGTATTCCAGATCGGATGCGTAAGGCTTTTTAAGGGAAAGAATAAGAGAATGGTTCTGCGCGCAGGAAAAATTGCGCGCAGAATCATTTCCTGTCCGGAACCGCCTCGAACAAACAGGGTGTTACAGTTCGCCGGACACCGGTGAACGATACGATCCTGATAAAAAATCTCAGCGTACTTTGGTGAATTTTGTTGACAACAGGCAGTTCCTGTGCTACAATAAACCAGCGACATGGAAGAAGGTCTTTTTTTTATGCCTGAAATTGCTGAAGTACGAGCAGCAAAAACAGGGCAGAAATGAAGAGACCGCCGCTGATCCGCAAGGATCACAAGCGATAACGCAAATACACAGTGGAGGTGGAAGTCGTGCGCGTAAAAATCACATTGGCATGTACTGAATGCAAACAGCGTAATTACAACATGACAAAAGAGAAAAAGAACCATCCTGAGAGAATGGAGACAAAGAAGTACTGCAGATTCTGCAAAAAGCACACAATGCACAAAGAAACCAAATAATCTTTGGTAAGAGGTGATCCAATGGCAGAAACTGAAAAAAAAGCATCCAAAAAGAGCTGGTTCAAGGGCTTGAAAGCAGAGTTCAGAAAAATCATCTGGGTTGACAACAAAACGCTGGGCAAGCAGACCGTTGCAGTCGTAGCGATCTCTGCAGTAACCTGCGGGTTAATCACCCTGGTTGACAGCGCTGTAATCGAGTTCGTCAATTTATTGATCAAATAAGGATAAAGGTGTCAGAATGTCAGAAGTAAACTGGTATGTAGTCCACACCTATTCGGGCTATGAAAACAAAGTAAAAGCCAATATTGAGAAAACAATTGAGAACCGTCATCTTGAGGATCAGATTTTGGAAGTACGTGTTCCTATGGAAGAAGTTGTTGAAGTCAAGAACGGAACCAAGAAACAGGTACTCCGGAAATTGTTTCCGGGCTACGTTCTGATCAACATGATCATGAACGACGATACCTGGTATGTTGTCCGCAATACCAGAGGTGTTACGGGCTTCGTAGGACCGGGATCCAAGCCGGTACCGCTTACGGATGAGGAAATGGTGAACCTTGGAATCACCGGTGGTGAGGAAAAGGTTGAGCTTGACCTTGAAGTCGGCGATGCAGTCGTTGTAACAGGCGGCGCATGGAAGGATACAACCGGACTGATTCAGAGTATCAACGATACAAAACAGATGGTTACCATCAATGTTGAGCTGTTCGGCCGCGAAACGCCGGTAGAAATAAGTTTCGCAGAAGTCAAGAAGATGTAAGAAATGCCCCAGGGGCGTTTCGTGGGAGGGAAATTCCCGCAATTACCACATTTATTTAGGAGGTGCCGTAAAATGGCAAAGAAAGTTACAGGATATATCAAATTACAGATTCCTGCTGGTAAAGCAACACCAGCACCACCGGTTGGACCTGCACTTGGACAGCACGGAGTAAACATCGTACAGTTTACCAAAGAGTTCAACGCAAGAACAGCAGATAAGGGAGACCTGATCATCCCTGTAGTTATCACTGTATATGCAGACAGAAGTTTCAGCTTCATAACCAAAACTCCTCCGGCAGCAGTTCTGCTTAAGAAAGCCTGCAACCTGAAATCTGGTTCCGGCGTTCCGAACAAAACGAAAGTTGCTACTATCTCTAAGGACAAAGTTCGTGAGATCGCAGAGATGAAGATGCCAGACCTGAATGCAGCAACTGTTGAGGCAGCTATGAGCATGATCGCAGGTACCGCAAGAAGTATGGGTATCGTTGTAGAGGACTAATTTAGAAGAAGAGTTTACATCTTCTCGTATTGACGTGGGAGGGAGATTCCCGCAACTACCACCAGGAGGTTATTAGACAATGAAACATGGTAAGAAATATTTAGAGGCTGCAAAAGCAGTTGATCGTAGCATTCAGTACGATCCGGCAGATGCTATTTCCACAGTTAAGAAATTAGCTACTGCTAAATTTGACGAGACAATCGAAGTTCACATCAAAACTGGTTGTGACGGACGTCACGCAGACCAGCAGATCCGTGGAGCAGTTGTTCTGCCGCACGGTACCGGAAAACAGGTTCGTGTCCTTGTTTTCGCCAAAGGCGCAAAAGCTGATGAGGCTGTTGCAGCAGGTGCAGAGTTCGTTGGAGCTGAGGAGCTGATCCCGAGAATCCAGAACGATGGCTGGTTTGATTACGACGTTGTTGTTGCCACACCGGATATGATGGGTGTTGTTGGTCGTCTGGGCCGTGTACTTGGACCGAAAGGTTTAATGCCAAACCCGAAGGCTGGTACCGTAACTATGGATGTTACCAAAGCCGTTAAAGAGATCAAAGCAGGTAAGATTGAGTATCGTCTTGACAAAACAAACATTATCCACGTGCCAATCGGAAAAGCTTCTTTTACTGAGGAGCAGTTAAGCGACAACTTCCAGACGCTGATCGGTGCAATCAACAAAGCAAAACCGGCTACTCTGAAGGGACAGTACCTGAAGAGCGTTACTCTGGCTCCTACTATGGGACCTGGAGTTAAGGTTAATACTTTGAAGCTTGCATAATAAATGAAATACTGAGAACCCCCGGGGCTGTAATGGCTCCGGGGGTTCTTTGCGTTGAAAAACGGACGCAGGGGAAAGGCGAATTCCGATTCCTTAAGAAAGAGCTTTATTTCAATGGGAAATAATTGAAAAAGATCAAAATAGTGTTAGAACATGAAAATTAAGATCAAGTATTCTGCCGGAAATGTTAGTATAATGCTAAGTAGAAAATAAACGAAAAGAGCAGAGCCCATGCATGCGTTTGGAACGGCGGGTTCTGGAAAGGGAGGTTTTTATGCAGTATTTTGAAAAACAGGGAAATGCGCTGATTTTCCGGCAGGATGGGGAGACGGTCCGGGTGGAGCCGTGGCAGAAGGACAGTCTTCGGGTGAGAGGTACGCTTCTTTCGGAGATAGAAGAGGGAAGCATTGCACTGCTTGATCCGGAACCGGTGGAAGCGGAAATTGAGCTGGTGGATGAACTGAAAGCGACGATTAAAAACGGTAAAATCCAGGCGATTCTCGAGCTTCAGCCGTGGGGACAGAAGCTTCGGATTACGTTCCTGAATCAGAAGGGCGAGGTGCTGCTCTCCGAGATCGCGAACGGCGGAGCACTCTGCCTGCGCGCACACGATTACCGTGCATTGAAGGGCGGCGCTTATCAGCTGAAAGTATCCTTCGATTCCAACCCGGATGAGAAGATTTACGGTATGGGACAGTATCAGCAGGAGCGAATGAACCTGAAGGGATGCAACCTGGAACTGGCGCACCGCAATTCGCAGGCGAGCATTCCGTTTTATGTATCGAGCCTTGGCTACGGCTTCCTGTGGCACAATGCAGCAGTCGGTGAGGTTCATTTCGGAACAAACACAACGGAATGGCTGGCACGCACCACAAAGCAGCTCGACTACTGGGTAACCGCAGGCGATACCCCGGCGGAAATTGAAGAGCACTTTGCAGACGCCATTGGTAAGGTTCCGATGATGCCGGAGTACGGCCTTGGCTTCTGGCAGTGCAAGCTGCGCTACTACAACCAGGAGCAGGTACTGAATGTGGCACGCGAGTACAAAAAACGCGGCATTCCGCTGGATGTCTTTGTCATCGACTACTATCACTGGCCAAGATGCGGTGATTATCGTTTTGATGAAGAATATTTCCCGGATCCGAAAGCAATGATCGACGAGCTGCATGAGATGGGCATCGAGACGATGGTTTCCATCTGGCCGCAGATCGACTGGAGAAGCGAGAATTACGAAGAAATGAAACAGCAGGGACTCCTCGTGAAGAGCAACGCAGGTGTTGATGTACAGATGCTGTTCCATGGAAATAATGTCTTCCTGGATGCAACAAATCCGAGAACAAGAAAGTATGTATGGGAGAAAGTAAAGAAAAATTATGCAGATCTCGGCATCCGCACCTTCTGGCTCGATGAGGCTGAACCGGAGTTTTCAACCTATGAGTACGAGTGCTACCGCTACGCCGCAGGCCCGGTGGAAGAGATCGGAAATATTTATCCAAGAGAGTATTCCCGTATGTTCTACGAGGGCCAGAAAGAGAGCGGCCAGGAGGATATCGTCAACCTCGTCCGCTGCGCATGGCTCGGAAGCCAGAAATACGGAGCCCTTGTGTGGTCCGGCGATATTTTCTCAACCTACGAGGACTTCCGCAAACAGATCTGCGCAGGCCTTCATATGGGATTGTGCGGCATTCCGTGGTGGACAACCGATATCGGCGGATTCCACGGCGGTGTGACTGAAGATCCGGACTTCCAGGAGCTGCTTGTGCGTTGGTTCCAGTTTGGCACCTTCTGCCCGGTTATGCGTATTCACGGAAACCGGGGACCAAGAGAAGAGATCATCAACAAGGCTGGCGAAGTGCGTGAGGGAACCGGAGCTGACAACGAGGTATGGAGCTTCGGAGAGAAAAATTATGAAATCCTGACAAAATTCATTGGTGTCCGCGAAAAAATGCGCGATTACACGAGAAGCCTGATGGCAGAAGCACACGAAAAAGGAACACCGGTCATGAGAACGATGTTCTATGAGTTCCCGGAAGATGCAGCATGCTGGGACATCTCCGATGCTTACATGTTCGGCTCCGACATCCTTGTAGCACCGATTGTCCGGGCAAAAGCAACGAGCCGTACCGTTTATCTGCCGGCCGGTGCGTCCTGGACGCTGGCAAATACCGGTGATGTTTATGAGGCGGAAAAGCCTACGAAATCGAGGCGCCGATCGAAACACTGCCGATCTTCCTGCGCGACGGAAAACAGGGATATCTGGTGGGAGAGATCTGATAAATCACAGAGCAGTTGTTTGGTTATGGGCAGGCAGTAAATGCGGATTGCAGATAGCTGCATGAAAAAAGAAAAGGAAAAAGGGAAAAGCATTCCGGGAGATCGATAAGATCCAAAGGAATGCTTTTCCGATGTTATAAATCAATCACGGATCCGAAAAACGGATTTTAGCTTTGTTCCGCATACGGGCAGGCGGACAGAAAAACTTACGGAAGCGGATGGCCTGCCGCCAGATACAGCTCATACCATTCTTCCCGCGTCAGCGTAATATTGCATGCCGCGATAATCTCTTTCAGGCGGTTTTCGCTTGCCGTACCGGTGACGAGCTGCATATTCGCCGGATGGCGCAGAATCCACGCCGCTGCAATCGTGGTATCACTGACACCGTATTTTTCGGCCAGCACGCGGATTTTCTGGTTCAGCTCCGGATACTCGTCACTTCCAAGGAAGCATCCCTTCCATGACGGCATCTGGAATGGCGACCACGCCTGAAGCGTAATATCATGGAGCCGGCAGTAGTCGAGCAGACTTCCGTCGTGGTCAACCGAGCCCGGTGTCTCCATATTAACTTCCATGCCATTTGCAACAAGATTGGAAACCGGAATGCTGAACTGTACCTGATTGACAACGAGCGGCTGGCGGACATACTTCTGCAGAAGCGCAATCTGCATCGGCTTGTGGTTGGAAACACCGAAATGGCGGACCTTTCCGCTCTCAAACAGAACATCAAACGCTGCTGCAACTTCTTCTGGCTCTACGAGGGCGTCCGGGCGGTGGAGCAGCAGAAGATCGAGATAATCGGTCTGTAGCCGTTTTAAAATACCGTCCACCGATTCCAGAATGTGCTCTTTCGACAGATCATAGCAGCCCTGGCGGATGCCGCATTTGGACTGGATCAGAACATCCTCGCGGTGCAGGGAAGGATCGGAGGCAAATGCATCACCGAAAACTGTTTCACTCATACCGCTGCCGTAAATATCAGCATGATCAAAGAAATATGCGCCCTGTTCCAGCGCGGAATGGATGAAATGATTCATCTCGTCTTTCGATTTTTCGGAAAGCCGCATGCATCCGACTGCAATCGAAGGAACTTTTCTCAGATGACTGCCTAAAACCGTTTCTTTCATGACAGAATTCTCCTTTGTGATAAAATAAAATCTTACTCTCACTATACCACTCAAGTACACTTGAGAGTCAATCTTTTTTGGGAAAAAGTGGTGAAAGCTTTCGCCAGAACCGCTGCGGATTCGACCAAAACACAGAAAAGCCGAACTTTGTTAACAAAATCGGAACAAAATCGACAACAAAGTTTACTTGCATTTTCGAAAAAATGATGTAAGATAGGGGTATTCGAAAAAAGATCCGAAAGGATCTGTAAATCTGTACTGACTCAGATAATGGAGGTTTACCCATGGATGCAAAAATCATAGCCGGAATCCTGGCAGCAGGAGGCGCAGCCTTAGCTGCCGGCGGCGTATATAGAATGAATAAGAAAACTGGTTACTTCAAAAAAGGAAACTCCGTCCGGTACGATGTTTCCCGGATCCCGTTTAAAAAGACGAGTCCGTTAAAAGGAAAGACGGTTGTCTTCTTGGGATCTTCCGTGACGAAGGGATTTGCGGCCCACAACAATGCGTTCGCGGAGTACATAGCGAAAAAAGACAGCTGTATCTGCATCAAAGAAGCGGTCAATGGAACAACACTGATTGATAACTGTGAGGATTCCTACATCGAGCGCATGCGCGACAATCTCGACCCGGAGCGTCAGGTGGATCTGTTTATCTGCCAGCTTTCCACGAACGATGCAACGCGCAACAGCCCGCTCGGCGAAATTTCGGAATCCCGTGATCTGGACAGCTTCGATGTCAAAACCGTCTGCGGTGCGATCGAGTACATCATTGCGTATGCAAAAGAAACGTGGCACTGCCGGGTCATGTTCTACACTAACCCACAGTATGATTCCGATACGTACGCAAAGATGGTGGAAGCACTTCTGAAAATTCAGGAAAAATGGCAGATCGGCGTGATTGATTTCTGGAATGACGAACGGATCAACAGCATTTCGCCGGAAAAACGGAAACTGTATCTCCAGGATCCGATCCATCCGATGAAGGCCGGCTACGCTGAGTGGCTCGTCCCGGTGATGGAGCAGCGGATTGCCGAATATCTGGAAACGCAGGTATCATAAAAAAGACAAAAAAATACTTTCGTGGTTTCTTTGGTTGGAAGATTCCGCGAAAGTATTTTTTTATTGCGCTGCCCTTAATGGAGCCGGATGATCAGGCTGCTGTGCTGACGAAATTGTTTTTTCCGTACTTTCTGTTACGTTCCGTTTTTTACGGATCCGGAACTGTTTGAAAATGCCGCGGATGGCGTCGTAGAGCTCCGGCTTTAAGTCCTCAAGCGGGATTGGCTGCTGATACAGGATGGCATTGTAGCTTGTGCCGCTTACGAGTTCCAGAATCATATAGAACATCAGCTCCGGTGAGCGGTACGTATATGCCGCGTGAGAGAGCAGCGATTCGTAAATTGTGTAGATAGCAGGTGCGTCACTGAACGGAGAAAATGTAAGCGAATTTTTGAAGAACCCCCAGCTTAAGTGCTTGGAGATCAGCGTCACAAGGCTGTGGTTGGCAGCAAACTGATCGAGGATATTGTCGGTGATGAAAAGCACCTGCTCCTCAAAATCCTGGATGTCCGGATGGCGCAGCAGATCCGCATAGGCTGCCTGGAATATCTGGCTTGCCTTGTGCGCAATCAGATGATTTCGAATATCGTATTTATCTTTGAAATAAAGATAGAAAGTGCCCTTTGCAACGCCGGCGTTGTTCACGATGTCCGAAATAGAGGTTTTATTAAAGCCGTTGTCGATAAAGAGCGAGAAAGCAGAGTCCAGAAGGGACTCACGTTTCATTTGTTTGTTATTATCAATTTTTCCCACAGAGAGTCTCCTTTCCTGAAAGATATCAAAAGCGTGTGTCATTATCCTGTCTATAATTATAGGTATCATACATGGAAACTGTCAAAGGGAAAATGACTAATTTTCTCATTTTTGTGACTATGCACGAAGAAAAAAATGACCGATCGTCAATTTTGTGCAGTATTTAATGTTGACTAAGAGTCATTTTTGCGTTATAACATTAGATGATTGAAAGGCATAGGAAAAACATCCTCGATCTGAGGGAAACAGTATCCCGCAGTATCTTACTCCGAGCGGGTTTTACTTCTCTTATGATCCTGGATTTCATCATAAAAAACCATTATAAAAACCACAGAAAGGAAGTTTATCACAATGAATAGAAACAGAAAACTGAGAAAACAGATGATGTCTGGTCTTGCTGTTGGTATGGCTGCTGTTATGGGAGCTGCTCCGGTTTATGCAGCGACAGGAGAGGACGCAGCGGTTTCCAAAGAAGAAACCGTATATGTAAATGCAAATGCAGACGGATCGGAAGATCAGATTACCGTATCCAACTGGCTGAAGAACGCAGGAACGGAAAAGAACCTGCAAGATGAGAGTGAACTGAAGGACATCAAAAACGTAAAGGGCGACGAGGAGTTCACCCAGAGCGGAAACAAGCTGACCTGGCAGACAGACGGCGAGGATATCTATTATCAGGGAACAACCACAAAAGAGCCTCCGGTTTCCGTGAAGTTCACCTATTATCTGGACGGCAAGGAAATCAAACCGGATGACCTGGCCGGAAAGAGCGGAAAACTGAAAATCAAAGTTGACTATACAAACAACACAAAGACAACGGTTGACATCAACGGCAAGAAAGAGACGATGTACACCCCATTCGTCCTGATGACCGGAATGATTCTTCCGCAGGATACTTTCTCCAATGTCAAGATCGACAATGGTAAAGTCATTTCCGATGGAAGCAGAAACATCGTAATCGGATTTGGTATGCCGGGCCTGCAGGAAAGCCTGGGATTAAATTCCGATTCCCTTGAAGATCTGGTATCCGGTGACAGCGATTTCGAACTGCCGGAAAGCCTGGAGATCACTGCAGATGTGGAGAACTTCTCTCTGGATTCTACCTTCACCGTTGCACTTGACGATGTTCTCGACACCATCGATACCGACAACATCACCGGATACGATGACCTGAAGGATGCACTGAGTGATCTTGAGGATGCTGCAATGGAACTGGTTGACGGTTCCAAGGCACTCTCCGATGGTGTGGATACTTTAAAAGACAGCTACAAAGAGCTGGATGACGGTATCGGAACGTTAAAAGGCGGCGCTGACGAGCTGAACAGCGGAGCCGGCACACTGGCAGGCGGAGCCGGCACACTGGCAAGCGGAGCATCGACTCTGGCAAACGGAACTTCTACTCTGAACAGCGGAGCTTCTACCTTAAACAGCGGAGCAGCTACCCTGTCCAACGGAGCATCCACCTTAAGCAGCGGAGCTTCTTCCCTGGCAAGCGGCGTAAACTCCTACACCGAGGGCGCTGATGCCTTGAATAAAGCAATCCAGACGTATCTTGGAAAGAACGGTGTGCTGACTGGAAGCGTAACCGAGTATGTAAACGGTGTGAATAAAGTCGTTGCAGGCGTAAAACAGTACACCGACGGAACAACACAGCTGTCCGACGGCGTTGCTTCTTATGTAGCAGGTGAGAAACAGCTTGCAGCAGGCGCTGAGAAGCTTCAGCCTCTGGCAGACGGCCTGACCGAGGTAAACAGTGCAATCGCAACACTGAACGCAGCACTCGACGGAAAAGATGAGAATGATATTTTAGCAGGAGCAAAACAGCTCTCCGAAGGACTGACCAGTTTGAACGAGCAGCTGCAGAGCACCGATGTACAGAGCCTTCTGACGATGGTAGACGGCATGACCAGCACCGGTTCTACCCTGATCTCCGAGACCGAGGCACTCTCCGAGGTTCTGAACACCACAATCGCAGGATCTGTCAACAGCATGATGACAAACGGCAACGAGCTGATGAGCCAGATGGATACGCTGTCCAAAGGACTTGAGAGCTACTTAAGCGGTCTGGAGGCACAGATCACGAATCAGGCAACGCAGATGGGAACCCAGATGGCAGCACAGGTTCAGGCATGGGCAGACGGAGCAGCAGCACAGCTGAACCAGGAAGCAACAGCAGCAGCACAGAGCGCAGCTGATGCAGCAGCAAGCCAGGCATCCGCCGATGCAGCAAAACAGGCAAATGATCAGCTCTCCGCAGCAGCGGCTACACTGGATGCACAGATTTCCGCAGCTAAGAGCGCCGGAAATACAGAGCTTGCCGATTCCTTAAGTAAAGCAAGAAATCAGATCGGAAGTGTCAGCGTTTCCGCTTCAGCAGGAACCGTTTCGGTTACTCCGGTTACAGCTCCGCAGATTACTCTTCCGGAACTGAACTTCGAAATCGAGCGCCCGGATCTCTCCGGTCTTGCAGCAATGCAGCAGAAGATGAGCGACATCAAGAGCCAGTACAGTGATCTGCAGAAGACGGTTGCAGCTCTGATGCCGCAGCTTGAGACCATGCAGAAACAGATGCAGACCATCACCGATAATAAAGCAGTTGTTGAGCAGAATCTTGGTGCAATGCAGAAACTGACCGCAGGTGTGGCACAGCTTGATGCAGGCGGAAGCGCTCTGTACAAGGGCATCGGTACTCTGTCCGCAGGTGTGAGCCAGCTGTACAGTAGCACAAATGAGAGTTTTGCAAAAGCAACAGCAGGCATCAATGCACTGAACGCAGGATTCACTCAGCTGAGTGCTTACAATGATACGCTGCTTTCCGGCGCAAGCCAGCTGAAAGCAAATGCACCGGCTCTGGTTGAGGGTGTTACGACTCTGCAGGGCGGCACGACACAGCTGACCGCAGGTCTTGGACAGCTGGGAAGCCAGTTAAGCGATGGATCTGCAAAACTTTCTGCAAACAGCGGAAGCTTAAGAAGCGGTGCTTCTCAGGTAGCAAGCGGAGCATCCCAGCTGGCAAGCGGAGCCTCCACACTGGCAAACGGAACTTCTTCCCTGGCAAGCGGAGCTTCTGAACTGAACAGCGGAGCTTCTACGCTGGCAAGCGGAGCATCTACGCTGGCGAGCGGAGCTTCTACACTGGCAAATGGAACTTCTTCTCTGGCAAGCGGAGCTTCTGATCTGAAATCGGGAAGCAGCAAGGTTGTTGATGGTATTGACGAGCTGTCCGATGGGGCGAAAGAACTGGCTGACGGTACGAAGAAGTTTGAAGAAGAGGGTACCAGCAAGCTGAAGAGTACCTTTGAGGATGATCTGGGAGATGTACTGGATCGGATTCAGGCGCTGAATTCGGATAAATGCGCTTATACTTCTTACAGTGGTAAGGCAAATGGAATGGATGGAAGCGTGAAATTTATTATCGAGACTGCAGCAATTGAAGCTGCGGAAGAGTAATGTGATTCCACGGTAGATTGTGAGGCCGCCTGCGGTCGGGATGTTTTCCCCGACCGCAGGCGGCATTTACGTTACGTGGGGTGCAAAAAGACAAAAAATAAGAACAGCCCGCGGATATGCGGGCTGCTCTTTCATAATGAGGGGGGAGATAGTTTTGAGTGGTTCATCAACTATCTAAGTTATAGTATAGGGAAGAAATGTGAGCAAAGTATGTCTATTTTCTAAAAGAAACAGTAAATTTCTAAAGAATAAGTGAATCCATCCATTGAGTAAATCACTTCCGTTCGCCAAAACGTAGATGGGTCCCCAGGCGCAGCGGAGCGTCCGCCCCCCGCGGTGCCTGGGGGTCGTATCCTCCCGTCCTATTCAAAAGAAAGTTTCCGGTTCCCATAACTCTTCCGGTACTGTCCCGGCGTCATCCCGGTGAGTTTTCGGAAAGCCGTGGAAAAATTATGCGCATCCTGAAATCCAACGTTATAGGCAATCTGAGAGACCGTGTGATTTGTGTCCGTCAGCTCGGCCATAGCGCTGTCCATTTTGGATTTCAGGATGAATTGTTTTAACGTCATCCCGGTGCCCTCGTGGAAGAGGGAGGAGAGGTATTTGTCGTTGTAGCCGAAATAACGGGCGAGTTCGGTGACTTTGAGGGACTCGCTGCTGTGGTACTGGATGTAGCTGATGATGTCCTGCAGGATCTGCGTCCGCTGCGTTTCGGAAGTGTAGGTGCGGTAGAAGGGACTCTGACAGTTGATTTCGCCGAGAACAGCGGCAGTCAGGCTGTTGTTGAGGAACGTGTTGTGGAAACGCAGGGAAGTGTCCTGGAGCTGCTTCATGAGGATGATGACGCGGTTCGGGGACGAAAGCGTTCCCTGGCGCGGGATGCATAACGTTTCGGGGTAGTTGGATGGAAGCTGGGCGGGAGCGAGGTCCTCAAGGCGGTAGGAGGATGGCGGTGCAGCATGAAACTCATCCAGAACCGATCCGGCGGTCGGGTCAGAAGGAGCGATGATCGGTGCGGAGGGGATACCAGGGATAAAATGGAGCCAGTAGAAAGCGCAGCTTCCTTTTTTCGAGCCGTGCTGATGGACGGTCGGCGGCAAAAGAAGATATTCGCCGGGGTGAACCTCGTAAGAGCGGCGTTCGTCCGCGATAAAAAGCGTTCCTTCCGTCACAACCATCAGTTCAAAATTGACGAGATTCCGTGTCAGGTGCATCCACTCCGGGGACGGGGACTGGAATTTGCCGCAGAGGTCGTAGGTAAAACAGGCGGCATCTGGAAATAAAACAGAGATCATATGACTTTTTCAAACCTTTTCAAACATTCTTGTATTTTAAACGGCGGTCCGTTTTGCTAAAATAAAACTATAGAAAAACAGAAAAACAGCCGTCAAAAGAAGTGTAACGCTTCCCATATCTGAAAGCAAGGAAAATATCTTTTTCAAACCAGGAGGCGGCGGAAGACAACGAAAAAGGAGACCGAAAAAATGGATCAGAAAAACTTCAGCAAACCATTATCCCTGGCAAAAGTCCAGGTTACCGATGCATTCTGGAAAAAAGAGATGGAGCTTGTCCGCACCGAAGTAATTCCGTATCAGTGGAATGCCTTAAATGACAATGTTCCGGGAGCAGCACCGAGCTTCTGTATGCGGAACTACCGCCGCGCCGGTGAAGTTGAAAAAGAGCGGAAAGCAAAAGGAGACAAATTTGTTCAGATCAAATATCCGCTGGATACTTTTGAGACACTGCCGAAGGATGGCAAAATGGACGGAAGATTTTATGGCTTCCTGTTCCAGGATACCGATTTTACCAAATGGGTGGAGGCAGTTGCGTACTCCCTGACACAGCATCCCGATCCGGAGCTGGAAAAAACGGCAGATGAAGCAATTGAAGCTGTCTGCGCAGCACAGAGAGAAGACGGATACCTCGATACCTACTATCTGATCAACGATCAGGATATGATTTTTACAAACCTTAAGGACAACCATGAGCTGTACTGCTTCGGTCATCTGACGGAAGGCGCCGTGGCCTATTATCAGGCGACCGGAAAAGACCGTCTCTTAAAAGCAGCGGAGCGTTTCGCGGATTTTATTGCCAGCAAACTCGGTCACGGCGAGGGTAAAAAAGCAGGTTATCCGGGTCACGAAATTGCAGAGATGGCTCTGATGCGTCTCTATGATCTGACCGGCGAGCAGAAGTATCTTGATCTTGCAAAATACTTCATCGATGAACGCGGAACAAAACCATACTATTACGATATCGAGCGCGGTCTGACCTGCCCGGAGGGCGAGGAACGATATAGCTACAATCAGGCAAACCGCCCGGTGCGTCAGCAGGATGAGGTGCAGGGGCACTCCGTACGCGCCGTATATCTCTATTCCGGCATGGCGGATGTGGCAAGGGCAACGCAGGATGAGAGCCTGCTGAAAGCCTGTGAAACTCTCTGGAACAACATGGTGCATCAGAAAATGTACGTCACCGGCGGAATCGGTGCCACTCATATAGGAGAGGCATTCTCTTTCAACTATGACCTGCCAAACGATACCGCTTACGCAGAGACCTGTGCATCCATCGGTCTTGTGTTCTTTGCTCGCCGCATGCTGGAGATTCAGGCAAAAGCAGAGTACGCGGATGTGATGGAATTAGCCCTCTACAATGGCGTTCTCTCCGGAATGGCGCTCGACGGAAAGAGCTTCTTCTATGTCAATCCGCTGGAGGTACTGCCGGAGGCATGTCACAAGGATGAGCGGAAATTCCATGTAAAACCGATCCGTCAGAAATGGTTCGGCTGTGCCTGCTGCCCTCCGAACCTGGCAAGAACGGTAAGCTCAGTTGCATCTTACGCATACACGGAAAACGACACAACCCTGTTTGTCCACTTGTACATGGGTGGAACAGCGGAAGGAGAAAAAGTAAAAGCATCCATCACTTCCGAATTCCCGTGGGACGGCCATGTTTCCGTGACCTGCGAGAGCGATACCAAAGAGCCGTACACCTTTGCATTCCGCATCCCGGGATGGTGTGCTTCTTATGAAAAAGAGATTCCAAAAGGCGCAGAAGTGGAAGAAAAAGACGGGTATCTGTATGTGACAAAAGTATGGGCGAAGGGTGAGACGATCCGCCTGAACTTCCCGATGGAAATCCAGTTTTTGGCATCCAATCCGCTTGTACGCGAGGACGCCGGCCGTGTTGCCGTAAAACGAGGACCGGTTGTTTACTGTATGGAAGAAGCAGACAACGGAAAGAATCTGCATTTGACAAAACTCTGTGTGAATGGTGAAAAAACCGCAGAAGCAGCCGATGAGCTGGGCGAGCACTTTGTGCGCGTAACGGCCGAGGGACGTCGCATGAAGCTGGGCGATGCGGAAAAACAGCCGTTGTATCATCTGTATCAGAAAGAGGAAGAGGAAAAGACGAAACTGAAGCTGATTCCATATTATATGTGGAACAACCGAGGTGAGGGTGAAATGCAGGTATGGATCCGCGCATGTGAATGATTTTATTAAAGAAGAAATAAAAAATTCCGGAAAAGGGATGGCTCCTGATGTAGCCTCCCCTTTTTTCCGGAGTTCTTGTTATGTCAAAATATGAGAATCCTGCAAAAAAGAAAGTGAATTTTTTGCAGGATTCTTTGTGCTATTGGTACAGATTATTTTCTGCTTCTCATAGAAAGACTGCCGAAAGCAGAAGAAACGGCGGGCAGAATCACGAGGACGACCGCAAGGACAATCATTCGATCCACAAAGTCTGTCATGGCCTGTACAACGCAGACAGAGAGAGTCAGATTCATACCGAGGCTGTGAAGCAGCTGCACCAGCACAGTGGAGCCGGAGGAAGTAATTCCACCGAAAACAACCGCGGTGATTGTGGAACTTACCACAGTACCCGGAAGTGAGATTACAAGCGCTGCCGGAAACAGCTTCCAGCCCATGGAGCGGAGAGAAAGACTCTCGCTGCGGGATCCTGCCGTATGGGACGGGCGGAGTCTGCGGAATACAAGGCCGGCAACGAGACCGATGACAAGCTGCACCGGAATATAGTAAAACGCATAGACATCACTCGTCATGCCGGAAATGAGTCCGGAGATCAGTCCCGGAACGAGGCCTGCAGCAGGTCCGAACAGAGCGGCTGCCAGAACTGTTCCGATGGAGTCCAGATAAACCGGAAGACGCAGCAGCAGAGCAATGGTACCGCCGAGAATATTGATGACACCGCAGAGCGCGAGTGTCGTGAGTTTTAACGTACGGTTAGTATTCATCATGCCTCGCCTCCTTTCTGAAACATCGTCTCATGTGGGAAGACCGGCGGTGCGGTGAGAATCTGGTCGAGAACCGGTGCGGATTCCTCCTGCGGCACGCCGAGAACGCGCTCAAAGAACATCAGGAAGAAACGGCGCACATCGACCTGCGTCAGAATGTGGCTGTTCGGTGCTTTCTGATAAAAATTCATGGCATCCACAACCGTCTGTCCGATGCAGAGGCCTCCGGTTTCTACCTGCGTATACGCATCAAAACCGCTGCAGAGCGACGGATCCACAAGATAAGCGGCCGCAAGCGGATCGTTGATCACGCATCCGATGACCTTTTCCTGTTTCCAGTGGAAATCAAAGTAGAAGCGCGTCAGCTCCTCAATGCGGGTTCCGACTCCTGGATTTACGCATTTCATATATTCCACAAGATTCGGCGTCAGGACAATTTTTCGTGTGACATCCAGCCCGATCATATGAAGCTTTTTGCCTGCAAGCTGCGGCAGCTCGGAAAACGCGCGGAATACTTCGGCTGCGGCATCCGGGTCGCACCAGTAATTGTACTCGGCAACCGGGGAGCAGTTTCCATGGCTCTTATAGCTTCCGCCCATGGAGACAAGAGCCGTCAGGTTTGTCAGGCACTCCGGTGCGCGGGAGATGACTTTTGCAAGGTTCGTCATCGGTCCGAGGGCAAGAATGGTAACATCAGGGGTTGCTTTTAAGGTTTCGATCAGGAAAGAAACAGCGTCCTTGTTTGGCGTAAGGCCTTCGGCATCCGGCCAGCCCGATTCGCCGAGACCGTCCATGCCGTGGGTGTCCATCGCGTCCACGTAGTCGCGGACCAGAGGCGTCTCCTCGCCGACATAAACCGGGACATCTGGTTTTCCAATCATAGAAAGAATTTTGAGGGCATTTTTAGCGCCCATAGAAGCGGGTACATTTCCGCTGACTGTGGTGATGCCGACAAGATCCAGCTCTTTCGAAGCCGCGGCAAGCATCAGGGCGAGAGAATCGTCGATGCCCGGATCACAGTCGATGATCAGTTTTCTTGCATTCATTTTCCAATCTCCTTTGATGAAAATTTTGAGATACTTGGTTTTTTATACTGGGAAGTTCACGAACCAGTCCGGACACCCGCAAAAAAGACGGGAAAATCCGATTGCATAAATGCACGGGCAAGAGTATAGCACAGATAAAAAAAAAAATCCAGTAAAACAAACCTTGCCTGTTTTGAAAAAATCGGTTATGGTATAGAAAAGCATACAGCAAATGAGAACATGGGAGAAAAGAAAATGGCAGATGGATTTTTAGCACCAACTGGGAAATTCTATCCCAAAACAGAAAATTTTCATGCGCAGACCGCGCGGGCGATTTTAGGTCCGGACGGCCAGACGGACGAGCCGATCCAGGAGCTTTTGCGCAGCGGTTATATTTTATTTGTAGGATTCCACAAACCAGGCGAACCGGAAAATCTCCATGCCGATATGGATTACGTCCTCGGCGGACCGGGGTATCCGGCAACCGAAGGGCAGAAGGCCTGGATTGCAGAACATACGGAAGAGCTGTCGAGAAAGCAGCAGTTTGACATCAACAACGACGAGACAAACTTTGAGAACTTTTACATCAGCAATGTCCGCATGTTTCCCTGGTGCAAAGGGTGTGCCGAAGAGAAAGCGCGTGACCTCTGGGGCAATGCACAGAGCGAGGAGAAGCCGAAGCGGTGTGATGCGTGTCCGGCCTTCAGGAACCGTCCGCTTTAACGAAAAACAGAAAATGTCAGAAAATAATCTGGTGAGATTATAATAGGAAGAAAAAATACTTTTGCACAGTAATGCATCAATGGGGGAAATCCGCAGAAGCCGCGTAAATACGCGATTTTTTGCGAATTTCCCCCTTGACTTTTGAAAGGACAGACGCTATAATAAACGAGCGTGCGTAAAAGACTGTTTTTTGCGCGCAAAAGCTGCAAAGCAATTATGTTGAACTAAAGCAGCCGTATGAAACCCCGTGGGACACACGGAGAAATCTATCAGGAGGTGAAATGGAATGCCAACATTCAACCAGTTAGTAAGAAAAGGCCGTGAGACTTCCGTAAAGAAATCTACCGCGCCGGCACTGCAGAAAAGCTACAATTCTCTGAGAAAGAAATCCACAGATATGTCTTCTCCTCAGAAGAGAGGTGTGTGCACAGCTGTTAAAACTGCTACACCGAAAAAACCTAACTCAGCTCTTCGTAAAATCGCCAGAGTTCGTCTTTCCAACGGAATCGAAGTAACAAGTTACATCCCAGGAGAAGGTCACAACCTTCAGGAGCACAGCGTTGTTCTGATCCGTGGAGGAAGAGTTAAGGACCTGCCAGGTACCAGATACCACATCATCCGTGGTACACTTGATACTGCAGGTGTTGCTAACAGAAAACAGGCCCGTTCTAAATACGGTGCTAAGAGACCGAAAAAGAAATAATTAAGTAAAACGAGTTCGAGATATATCTAGTATCACAAAAAAAGCGAAATGTTGTGCGTTATTCCATAAATCCCCACGGCTGCGGATTTATAGAGAATTTACACGCGCGGACATACTGCAAATAAGTGTGAGTACCGATGATTTAATCGAATGATGGTTAAGGAGGGAAGTAACGTGCCACGTAAAGGACATACTCAGAAAAGAGATGTTTTAGCAGATCCGTTATACAATAACAAAGTGGTAACCAAGCTGATCAACAACATCATGCTGGATGGTAAGAGAGGCGTTGCCCAGAAAATCGTATACGGCGCATTTGCTAAAGTAGAAGAAAAAGCTGGAAAACCAGCAATCGAAGTATTTGAAGAAGCAATGAACAATATCATGCCGGTTCTTGAAGTAAAAGCAAGACGTATCGGTGGTGCTACTTATCAGGTACCGATCGAGGTAAGACCGGACAGACGTCAGGCTCTTGGCCTTCGTTGGCTGACCGCTTATTCTCGCAAGAGAGGCGAGCGTACCATGGAAGACAGACTGGCAAACGAGATTCTGGATGCATCTAACAACACAGGTGCTTCTGTGAAGAAGAAAGAAGAAGTTCATAAGATGGCAGAGGCTAACAAGGCATTTGCTCACTACAGATTCTAAGAGGAGGAAAATCCGTTGGCTGGAAGAGAATATCCATTAGAGAGAACCAGAAACATTGGTATTATGGCTCACATCGATGCAGGTAAAACAACCCTGACCGAGCGTATCCTGTACTATACCGGTGTTAACTACAAGATTGGTGATACTCACGAAGGAACTGCTACCATGGACTGGATGGAACAGGAGCAGGAGCGTGGTATCACAATTACTTCAGCTGCTACAACCTGCCACTGGACTCTGGAAGAGAACTGCAAGCCGAAACCGGGCGCTCTTGAGCACCGTATCAACATCATTGATACCCCAGGCCACGTTGACTTTACCGTAGAGGTAGAGCGTTCTCTTCGTGTACTGGACGGCGCTGTCGGCGTGTTCTGTGCAAAAGGTGGTGTGGAGCCTCAGTCTGAGAACGTATGGCGTCAGGCTGATACCTACAACGTACCGCGTATGGCATTCATCAACAAGATGGACATCCTTGGTGCTGACTTCTACAATGCTGTAGATCAGATCAAGACCAGACTTGGTAAAAATGCTATCTGCCTTCAGCTTCCAATTGGTAAGGAAGATGAGTTCAAGGGAATTATCGATCTGTTCGAGATGAAAGCTTACATCTACAACGACGATAAGGGTGATGATATCTCCATCACTGATATCCCGGAAGATATGAAAGACGACGCTGAGCTGTATCATACAGAACTGATCGAAAAGATCTGCGAGCTGGATGATGAGCTGATGATGCGTTATCTGGATGATGATATCCCGTCTGTTGACGAGATGAAAGCAGTTCTGCGTAAAGCTACCTGCGAGTGTACAGCTGTACCGGTATGCTGCGGTTCTGCATACAGAAACAAAGGTGTTCAGAAACTTCTGGACGCTATCCTTGAGTACATGCCGGCTCCGACCGATATCCCGCCAATCGAGGGTACCGATCTGGACGGAAACCCGATCGTAAGACATTCTTCCGATGACGAGCCGTTCTCCGCACTGGCATTCAAGATTATGACAGACCCATTCGTTGGTAAGCTGGCATACTTCCGTGTGTACTCCGGTACGATGAACTCCGGTTCTTACGTACTGAATGCAACAAAAGATAAAAAAGAGCGTGTTGGACGTATCCTTCAGATGCATGCAAACAAACGTATGGAGCTGGATAAAGTTTACTCCGGTGACATCGCAGCTGCAATCGGATTCAAGTTCACCACCACAGGTGATACCATCTGCGACGAGCAGCATCCGGTAATCCTTGAGTCTATGGAGTTCCCGGAGCCGGTTATCGAGCTGGCTATCGAGCCTAAGACAAAAGCAGGCCAGGGCAAACTGGGCGAGTCCCTTGCAAAACTGGCTGAGGAGGATCCGACCTTCCGTGCACACACCAATCAGGAAACTGGCCAGACCATCATCGCTGGTATGGGTGAGCTGCATCTGGAAATCATCGTTGACCGTCTGCTTCGTGAGTTCAAAGTAGAGGCTAACGTAGGTGCTCCGCAGGTTGCATACAAAGAGACCATTACCAAACCGGCAGACATCGACAGCAAATATGCAAAACAGTCTGGTGGACGTGGACAGTATGGTCACTGTAAAGTTAAATTCGAGCCTATGGATGCAAACGGCGAAGAGATTTACAAATTCGAGTCTACCGTTGTCGGTGGAGCTATTCCGAAAGAGTATATCCCGGCTGTAGGCGAAGGTATCGAAGAGGCTATGAAAGCCGGTATCCTGGGAGGCTTCCCGGTAGTCGGTGTTCATGCAAATGTATACGACGGATCTTATCATGAGGTCGACTCTTCTGAGATGGCATTCCATATTGCCGGTTCTCTGGCGTTCAAGGAAGCTATGCAGAAGGGTGCTCCGGTTCTTCTTGAGCCTATCATGAAAGTCGAAGTTTCCACTCCGGAAGATTACATGGGTGATGTTATCGGTGATATCAACTCCCGTCGTGGTCGTATCGAGGGTATGGATGACATCGGCGGCGGAAAGATGATCCGTGGATTCGTACCGCTGGCTGAAATGTTCGGTTACGCAACAGACCTTCGTTCTAAAACTCAGGGACGTGGTAACTACTCCATGTTCTTTGATAAATACGAGCAGGTTCCGAAAAACGTACAGGAAAAAGTTCTGTCTGCAAAAGCAAAATAATGTAAGAAAAATAATCGGGTGTGCAGCTGTCAAAGGCTGCACAGCCTAAAAGTATTATTTTTCTGAGATTTCCCTTGCAAATAAGACGGAAATGCAATATAATCAGACTTAGCAGGTTTACGATTCAGGTGGGTTCCTGCCACCAATTTAGTCTCAAAAAAGCCCACTGGGCGCAATTTTAAGGAGGACATTTTAAAATGGCTAAAGCTAAATTTGAAAGAACAAAACCGCATTGTAACATTGGTACCATCGGCCACGTTGACCATGGTAAAACAACTCTGACCGCAGCTATCACAAAAGTACTTTCTACCAGAGTAGAAGGAAACACTGCTGAGAACTTCGAAGATATCGATAAAGCTCCGGAAGAGAGAGAGCGTGGTATCACAATCTCTACTGCACACGTTGAGTATCAGACAGAGAAAAGACACTATGCACACGTTGACTGCCCAGGCCATGCTGACTATGTAAAGAACATGATCACTGGTGCTGCACAGATGGACGGAGCTATCCTTGTAGTAGCTGCTACAGACGGTGTTATGGCTCAGACAAAAGAGCACATCCTTCTGTCCCGTCAGGTAGGTGTACCTTACATCGTTGTATTCATGAACAAATGCGATATGGTAGACGACGAAGAGCTGCTTGAGCTGGTAGACATGGAGATCCGTGAGCTGCTGAACGAGTATGACTTCCCGGGAGATGACACTCCGATCATCCAGGGTTCTGCTCTGAAAGCTCTGGAAGACCCGGCTGGCCCATGGGGAGATAAAATCATGGAGCTTATGGATGCAGTAGATAGCTGGATCCCGGATCCGCAGCGTGACACTGATAAAGACTTCATCATGCCTGTAGAGGACGTATTCACCATCACTGGTCGTGGTACTGTTGCTACTGGCCGTGTTGAGGCTGGTGTTCTTCATCTGAATGAGGAAGTTGAAATCGCAGGTCTGAAAGAAGAGACCAAGAAAACTGTTGTAACTGGTATCGAGATGTTCCGTAAACTCCTCGATGAGGCTCAGGCTGGTGATAACATCGGTGCTCTGCTTCGTGGTGTTCAGAGAACAGAGATCGAAAGAGGACAGGTTCTGGCTAAACCAGGTACCGTTCACTGCCATACCAAATTTACCGCTCAGGTATACGTTCTGACAAAAGACGAGGGTGGCCGTCATACTCCATTCTTCAACAACTATCGTCCGCAGTTCTACTTCCGTACAACTGACGTAACAGGTGTTATCACTCTTCCGGAAGGAACTGAGATGTGCATGCCTGGCGATAACGTAGAGATGACCATCGAACTGATCCACCCGATCGCTATGGATCAGGGTCTTACCTTCGCTATCCGTGAGGGTGGCCGTACCGTTGGATCAGGCCGTGTTGCTACTCTGATCGACTAATTTCGGTTATCTATGAGCAGTGCAAATTCGGAGAGTAATGACCGGTGGGAGCTTGCTCACACAAGGGCATTAGTCGGAGAATTTATAGGGCGACAGCCCGACCGAGATGGAGCGAAGCGAAATCGAGGAAAGCACTGCGGGAAATAAAATATAATTGTATCGAAAGATACTTGTGCTCAAACGTAAGAGACCCCGGCGCCGTAAGGCGGCCGGGGTTTTTCTGTTTTTAACCAAAAGAAACTTATCATATATAGCAGGATATGATATAATTTTTATTAGTTGAAATAAAAGAGAATAAGAAAGGAAAAAAGATGGACTACTTGGAGGCAATTGATGAAACCTCTTATTTATCAGTACCGAATGCAATGGAGAGAACTGCTACAGTGCGTGGGAGTTGTGCCGGATAATATTTCTTCCCTGGTACATGCGTTTGGAATTCGTTTGAAAAAACAGGAGATATGGCATCCAGCATATGAAGCCTTTTGCCGATGCGGGGAACCGTATGTGCTTACCATGGAAAATCTGAAGGGTATTACAGAAGTACAGCCTGTCGGAACGTGTGTATACATTGTGGAAAACGAAATGGTATTCAGCTATCTTATGGAACAGGTGCAGGGAAAGAATGTGTCGCTGCTGTGTACGTCGGGACAGCCGCGGTATGCAGCATTAAAACTGATTTCGTTGATCGTACAGAGTGGGATTCCCATTTACTACAGTGGAGATCTTGACCCGGATGTGATCAAAACCAGAATCTGTAAAATACGAATTGTGAATGATGGGAAAAGATAGAACAGAAAGGATTTTACCAGCATGATTACAAAGGCGGACATCAAACAGGAGACGAATTCCGTATCATATAACCGTGGAAAAAAGATCTATGAAGAACAGAAAGTGCATGCTTTTCAGGTACAGGAAATGGAGGATATTTTCGGATATCAACTGCATAAAATTACAGCTGTCGTAGACGGAAGCGGAAAAAATATGTATTGTGTCAGCGTTTCTGTAGATGAAGAAATGTCTGAAATTATGGAAGATGATTGTGATTGTCCGGCACATGAGCAGTACTGGGGATTGTGCAAACATTGTGTCGCTGTTTTGCTGTACTATCTTGAATGGCGGAAAAAAGAGAGAAAAAAACTGGAAGAAAAAGTGAGAAATGACGAAGAACATCAGGAACTGGAGCAGCTTCTTCGTGCTGTCGGCGTGAAAAAAGGAATGAAAGAATTCCAGGGAGAACATAAAATTGTCAGAAAAGTAGTAAAACCAACACCAAAAGCAGAGACAAGCCCCGGTTTTTCTGAACTGCTTTCACATTATGTGATGCGGGATCAGGTTGCTTTTCTGCCGAAAGCAAAAGCAGGTCAGGTTAAACTGGAAATTCATCTGGAGAGCCAGTTTGACGATTCCTTTCGGGCAGAATTTAAAATCGGAAGCAAAAGGATGTATGTATTAAAAAGTGTTTCCAAAATGACAGCAGCTGTAAAAAATATGGAAACGGTCAGCTACGGTGCGCAGCTTTCTTTTTTGCACTGTATGGATGCTTTTGAAGAAGAAAGCCGTCCGATGGTAGAATTTCTGAGCGCATATACCATGGAACGCGGCTCATGCTATCAGATAGGTACCGGCAGCTATGCGTCCTGCTTTGATGACCGTTATGTGATGATTTCTGTGCAGAATATGGATGAATTTTTTGAGGCTGTTGGCAGCCAGGAGTTCTTTTGTCGTACGAACTGGAGAGAAGAAAAACTGTGGCACTGCCAGGAGGGGATGCCGCAGTATGAAATGAAGCTTTTACGGAAAGCGGATGGCCTAAAGGTACAGATGTACGCGGATCCCATTTTTTATGGCAGAAAATATTTGTATTTTCTTTCAGAAAAAAATACAATTTACCGAATCCCAAGGGAAGAGATAGCAGAAGTCTGCGACTTCCTGGAATATATGGAGCGATGTCCGGACGGAGTCTGTGAAATTGCAAAAGAAGATATCCCGACCTTCTGCCAGGGACTTCTTCCGGTGTTGGAGGAACATTTTAAGGTAAAAAAAGAAGAAAAGCTGGAATTACAGCAGTATCTTCCGCCGCAGGTGGAATTTCAGATTTATCTGGATGCGCCGCAGCATGATATGATTATCTGCGAACTTCTGGCTGTCTATGGCGAGAAAAAATACAATGTTTTTGCAGATGCAAACGATATCCATCAGCTTTCCCATGGCCGTGATGTACGGAAAGAAGCAGCGGCAAACCAGCTCGTTCGATCCTGTTTCAGCGCCTATGATGCGCGGAAACATCAGATGCTTCTCCAGGGAGCCGATGAGATGTATGAGTTTTTAAGCAGCGGTATGGAAGATCTGCAGAAACTGGGCGAAATTTTTGTTTCTGACCGGTTAAAAGCGATCCGTGTCATCCCGTCCCCGAAAGTTTCTGTCGGTGTATCCCTCGCAGAAAATGTACTGGAACTTCATTTGAATCCGGGCAATTTTGGCATGGAGGAACTGGCAGAGATTCTTTCAAAATATGACCGGAAAAAGAAATTTTACCGCCTGAGGACTGGTGAATTTATGGATATGGACGAGGACGGTATCCGCGTTCTCTCGGAACTGCGGGAAAATCTGCAGATCTCCGAGGCAAAGCTGAAGAGCGGCGAGATCACAATTCCGAAATACCGAGCACTCTACCTCGATACCCGTTTAAAAGAGCAGGATGATCTTCAGGTTGAGAAAAACCGCGAGTTCCGTATGCTGATCCGAAATATGAAAACTGCAGAGGAGAACGATTTTGAACTTCCGGACAATCTGCAGGCACAGCTCCGTGAATATCAGAAAACAGGATTCTGGTGGCTGAAAACCTTATGCCAGAACGGCTTTGGCGGTATTCTGGCGGATGATATGGGACTTGGAAAGACGCTGCAGACCATCGCCTTTCTCTTATCTGAAATGCAGGAAGCACCCGAAGATGCAAATCGTCGTTCTTTGATCGTTGCACCGGCATCTCTCGTCTATAACTGGGAGAGCGAATGTGCCCGCTTTGCTCCGGAGCTGCAGACGAGACTCGTCGCCGGCACACAGGAACAGAGGAAAGAGATGATCCAAAATGCCGGTATGCAGGATATTTTGATTACCTCGTACGATTTGCTCCGCCGCGATATCGAACTGTATCAGGATCTCCCGTTCTTCTGCGAGATCATTGATGAGGCGCAGTTCATCAAAAATCACGCAACGCAGGGAGCAAAAGCCGTGAAAACGATCCATGCATCGTTCCGCCTGGCATTAACCGGAACACCAGTAGAAAACCAGTTAAGTGAACTATGGAGCATATTTGATTATCTGATGCCGGGATTCCTCTATGGATATCAGAAATTCCGCGAGCAGTTTGAACTTCCGATTGTGCGGAATGGCGACGAAGAAAGATTAGAACGTCTGCAAAAGATGATCCGTCCGTTTATTCTGCGCCGTCTGAAGAAGGAAGTGCTGAAGGATCTGCCGGATAAAATTGAGAAAAATATGGCTGCCTGCATGGAACAGAAGCAGAAGGAGCTGTATCATGCACATGCCCAGCGGCTGGCGCTTATGCTGCAGAACCAGACAGAGGAAGAATTTGCCGATTCCAGGTTCCAGGTGCTCTCTGAACTGACGCGGCTGCGTCAGCTCTGCTGTGATCCTGCGCTTGTTTACGAAAATTACGAAGGCGGTTCGGCAAAACTCGATCTCTGCATCGAGCTGATTCAGAGTGCCGTGGAATCCGGCCACAAAATCCTGCTGTTCTCCCAGTTCACTTCGATGATCGAGATCCTGACCGCGCGTCTGCAGGAAGAAAGCATCAGCTACTTTGTCCTGCAGGGAAGCACGAAAAAAGAGCAGCGTGCACAAATGGTGGAACAGTTCAACCGGGATGACACGTCTGTATTCTGTATTTCCCTAAAAGCAGGCGGAACCGGCCTGAACCTGACCGGCGCGGATATCGTCATCCATTACGATCCATGGTGGAATGTTGCAGTTGAAAATCAGGCGACAGACCGTGCACATCGTATTGGGCAGAAAAATGTTGTGACGGTATACAAATTGATTGCAAAAGGAACCATCGAGGAAAAAATCATCAAGCTTCAGCAGAGGAAAAAAGAGCTGGCGGAAGAGATCCTTTCCGGTGATGAAATTAAGACAGCATCCTTTCAGAGAGAGGAACTGCTTGAGCTTTTGGAAGAACGGTTCTGAAACCGCAAAAAGCAGAAAAAGATTTGATGTAAGGACGAAATGCAGCAGCAATGCAGGAAAATATAAAAGGGATACGTTTCTGTCATACCCTGAAAACGGGCGGACAGGAAACGTATCCCTTTTACAGTAATAGTCTATTCAAAACCAATCTTACAGAAGCTGAATATTCATCACATCCATCACCTCTCGTGTCTCCATCGGCCATACCGAGCACTGTACCTCTCCGATGTGCGCTTTGCGCAGGAAAAACATACAGATACGGGACTGTCCGATACCGCCGCCGATTGTCTGCGGGAGAGTGCCGTTCAGAATAGATTTCTGGAAGGGAAGCTTCGCGCGGGACTGGCATCCGCACTCCTTTAACTGGGCGCGGAGAGCATCTGCGTTGACGCGGATACCCATGGAGGAGAGCTCAAGGGCGATGTCAAGCACTGGATAATAAACGATCAGATCGCCGTTTAAGGACCAGTCGTCGTAGTCCGGGGAACGTCCGTCCTGACGCTCTCCGGAAGCAAGCACGCCGCCGATCTGCATAATAAAGACAGCACCTTTTTCTTTGGTGATTGTATACTCTCTTTCCTTTGGAGTCAGATCCGGATAGCGATCCTCAAGTTCCTGGGAAGTGATAAAGAAAATTTCATCCGGCAGAATGGTTTCGATGTAGTCGTACTGGTCTGCCATATGTTTTTCCGTGTTTTTCAGTGCCTCATAGATATCTTTTACGGTACTCTTTAAGAAATCAAGATTGCGTTCTTCCGGGGACATGATTTTTTCCCAGTCCCACTGATCCACGTAAACGGAGTGAATGTTGTCGGTCACCTCGTCCTGGCGGATGGCGTTCATATCGGTGTAGATGCCTTCTCCCTCAGAGAAGCCGTATTTGTGAAGCGCGTACCGTTTCCATTTTGCCAGAGACTGAACAATTTCAGCGGTTTTCTTGGTACCCTGATCCTTTAACTCAAAAGAAACCGGGTGTTCTACGCCATTCAGATTGTCATTCAAGCCGGTTTCCGGCTGTACAAAAAGCGGAGCTGTTACACGGAGCAGATGCAGACGATGTGTCAGCTCGTGCTGGAAATAATCCTTTACTGTTTTAATCGCCACCTGTGTATCGTGGAGGTTTAATGCAGATTTGTAACCCTGCGGAATAATAATTTCTCCCATTACTTTAAAACCCTCTTGTTTTAGATTTGCTTTTCGAATCACGCCTTCTCAAAAAGCTTCAAATTTAGTTTACCATGTTTTCCATGGAAAGCAAGGAAAAGATACGAAAAAACCAAAGATAGTAAAGAATTTTTTCGACATAATTTTTTTGCTGAAATTCTCCCCGGAAATACGAATTTTTCCGAAAATCAGAGCGCTTATGAAAGAGGCGGAATTATTCGGAAACCCACTGGCGCAGAAACGCTGCGGACTGTTCGATGAACGATAACTGATCCGGCGCATCGAAATGCTCGATGGCGAGATAACCGTCGTAATCGCACGCTTCTAAATCTGTAAGAAGCTTTGCCATCGGCAGATATCCCGTTCCGGCCGGTGTCTGGCCAAGGCCGCGGCAGAAACGTCCGTGAACGAGCGGGCTTTCGGCACGATCCTTACAGTGAACATGGACAATATAATCCTTCAGAAGCCAGGCAGCATACGAAACATCCTCATCACTGAAAGCAAAATTTCCGATATCAAGCGTATACCGCAGCCCCGGCACGTGCTCCATAAACCAGAGCAGCGGATATGTGCGTGCAAACGGCTGTAAAAAACCGTCAAAGTCCTCTAAGGTAATCGTAACGCCACGCAAAGCCGCATATTCGGCGAGTGAGGAAAGCGCATGTACCATATTTTGAATCGATTTGTTTTCGGCCATAAAAGTACTCGTTGCCTCATAGGTGCTGCTGCAGGCTGCAAGCTCTGCCGCTTCGGCAGTTTCAAGCGCGCCTGCAACAAACAGGACACGCGAAACCTGCTGCGATGCCGCAGTATCGAGCATCTGCTGTGCTCTGCCAAGATCCGTATCATGGGAAAAATCAAAGGTTTCATGCATACAGCTGATCACCAGCCCCGCATCGGAAAGCATCGGGGCAATGACCTCTTTTTCTGATGCAAACAGACTGTAGTTCATCTCAACAGCCGAAATTCCCTGATCCCTGCAGAACGCGAGCACTTCCGGAATCGTCTTACCGGATTGCTCACACGCCTGTAGAATGTGTTCGTAAAAAACGGAAAGCTTTCTCATATAACATTTCCTCCTGATTTATGCAATGTGTACGCAGATTCCATCCGCGTATTGCAGAACATTTTTGATCGTGAAATCAGACCCCTGTTTTGAAAAAATCAAACGGGATACAGATATCGGTAAACTGCAGTTGCTATTTTTCGTGTGAAGAAAGATACACTTCCTCTGTAGATGGATTCACCCATGCATTATCCAGTGGTGCCGGTCTTCGTACTACAGGAACGCACCAGCGCACCCCGTTTTTGATAATCTTCTGAATCACCGGCATATGGTAAATGGGGTATTCCTCGTGTCCCGGCTGAAAATAGAAAATTTTGCCCAGCCCACGTGTAAAGGTGCATCCGCTGCGGAACACCTCACCGCCTGCAAACCATCCCGTAAATACCACATCATCCGGTTTGGGAATATCAAAAAACTCCCCGTACATCTCTTCCTCCGGAATATCCACCCATGCCGGAATTCCCTGCGCGATCGGATGGGTCGGACACGTACAGAACAGTCTCTCACGATCCCCATGCCGCCACCGAAGCGTCATACTTGTTCCGAGAAGCTTCCGCATAATCTTGGAATAATGCCCTGAATGCAGAACTACCAGCCCCATTCCGGCCAGCACATGACGCCGAACCCGCTCGGCCACATCGTCCGAGAACTCCTCCTGCAGCATATGATTCCAGAACACCAGCACATCGGTATTTGCCAGCACTTCTTCCGTCAGCCCATGCTCCTTCTCGTCAAACACAGCCGTCCGAACCGAAAGCTCCTCCTCTTGTCCCAGAAACTTTGCAATACAGGCATGAATCCCGTCCGGATAAATCTCTTTCACTTTCTCCTGTGTTCGCTCATGCTGAAACTCATTCCAGACCGTAACTCGTATCATTCGTCCACCCTCCTTCTATAAGAAAAAAATATATCATTTTCAAAAAGTTATCGATAGCAAATTTTGAAAATAATGAAAAAAGCAGTCGTTCACACTCTGCGGTACTGAATTTTTGCGTTATTTTCTGGCCTTACTATAAATTATACTCGTGCTATACCAATATTTCAATTCACAAATTCCTTGACATCCCCTCCGAAATCCCGTATACTAAACAATGCGCAGCCGGGGAGATAGCGGTGCCCTGTACCCGCAATCCGCTACAGCGGGGGTGATGCCAATCCGAGGGCTCTTTCATTGCGAAGCTGCCTTCTATAAGTGACGTTGACGTCTGGGTCTTACGCAACAGGACTCCATGAACCGTGTCAGGGCAGGAATGCAGCAGCACTAAGTGGAATCTCCTGTGTGCCGTGAGGGTGCCTGGGCCGAGTAGGCTGTAGGAGTAACGTTCGTGGTGAGAGTTCGAAGTGCGGCGCGCATAAAAAAGAAAATCCAAGGAAGCCTGAACCCCAGACTTCCTTTTTTCGTACAAAAAATAGAAACTCCCGCGCTTTCTTCCCCCGAACTATTGTGAGAACGAAAAAAATAGGGTATAATGTAAACATTCCATAATACTGCCAAGAAACAAGAAGCAGTCGTGAAAATCTAATAAAGAACAGGATGGGAAAAGTCATATGTTAAGAATTGGTCTGTTAACAAGCGGCGGAGACTGCCAGGCATTAAATGCGACCATGCGCGGAGTCGTAAAAGGCCTTGCAAACAATGTAAAAGATCTCGAAGTATACGGATTCATGAACGGCTATAAAGGCCTCATCTACAGCGATTACCGCATGCTCAGTGCAAAAGATTTTTCCGGTATATTAACACAGGGAGGAACTATTCTCGGAACCTCACGTCAGCCGTTTAAGCTGATGCGTACCCCGGATGCAAACGGTCTGGACAAAGTGGAAGCAATGAAGCATACCTACCACAAGCTCCTTCTGGACTGCCTTGTCATTCTTGGCGGAAACGGAACCCAGAAAACAGCAAACCTCTTGAGAGAGGAAGGACTGAATATTATCCATCTTCCGAAAACCATCGATAATGATATCTACGGAACGGATATGACCTTCGGTTTCTACAGTGCCGTCAATATTGCATCCGATGCGATCGACTGCATCCATACAACAGCTTCCTCTCACCAGAGAGTTTTTATCGTAGAGGTTATGGGTCATAAAGTAGGCTGGCTGACTCTGTACGCCGGAATCGCAAGCGGCGCAGACGTTATCCTGATTCCGGAAATTCCATACGATATTGAAAAAGTATGCGAGGCCATCAACAGACGAAAAGAGCGCGGAAGCGGATTCACCATTCTTGCCGTTGCCGAGGGTGCAATTGCAAAAGAAGACGCAGCACTTCCGAAGAAAGAGCTGAAAAAACGTCAGGAAGAAATCGCAAAGAAATACCCGTCCGTATCCTACAAGATCGCAGAAGAGATCGAGGCAAAGACAGGCATGGAAATCCGCGTCACCGTACCGGGCCACATGCAGCGAGGCGGCAGCCCGTGTCCGTATGACCGTGTCCTTTCCACAAGACTCGGATCCGAGGCAGCACAGCTTATTCTGGACAAACAGTACGGCTACATGGTCGGAATGGTCAACGGAAAAGTAAAGAAAATTCCGCTGGGCGAGTGCGCCGGAAAATTAAAGACCGTAGATCCGAATGCACAGGAAGTCCTGCAGGCAAAACGGATGGGAATCAGCTTCGGCGATTGATGCGTTCCCGAAAAAAGGCAAGGAAAAAGAACGGAGGCCTTAAAGCAAGAAGAACAAGGTCTCCGTTCTTCTGTTGCACTGCTGTCCAAAAGAAACTGCCGGCGGCAGGCTTCCATGCCGATGCAATAAAAGGAGAAAAATTTTATGAGCTATACTGCTCTGTACCGAAAATTCCGTCCTTCCACCTTTGAGGATGTAAAAGGACAGGATCACATTGTAACAACATTAAAAAATCAGATCCGCGCGGACCGCATCGGTCATGCGTACCTGTTCTGCGGAACCCGCGGAACAGGAAAAACGACGATCGCCAAGATTCTTGCCCGCTCGGTCAACTGCGAACATCCCGTGGACGGAAGCCCGTGCAACGAATGTCCGACGTGTAAGGCGATTCTGGCGGGCGTTTCCACGAACGTCATCGAGATCGACGCGGCATCGAACAACGGTGTCGACAACATCCGTGAAATCCGTGAGGAGGTAGCCTACCGGCCGACACAGGGACGGTATAAAGTCTATATCATCGACGAGGTGCATATGCTTTCTACCGGAGCGTTCAATGCACTCTTAAAAACCCTGGAGGAGCCGCCGTCCTATGTCATCTTCATTCTGGCGACCACAGAGGCAAACAAAATCCCGGTGACGATCCTTTCCAGATGCCAGCGGTACGATTTCCGCCGCATCACGATCGATACCATCGCGGCGCGTCTTAGTGAACTGATGGAAAAAGAGGGCGTGGACGTCGAAGAAAAAGCCATCCGCTACGTCGCAAAGGCGGGCGACGGCTCCATGCGAGACGCGTTAAGCCTCCTGGACCAGTGCATCGCCTTCTACCTCGGGCAGAAGCTGACGTACGATAAAGTCCTTGAAGTTCTCGGAACTGTTGATACCGAAATCTTCAGCCAGATGCTCCGCACGATCCTCGCCGGGGATGTAACGGGAAGCATCCGCACGCTGGAAACCCTTTTAAACCGCGGAAAAGAGCTGGGACAGTTCGTTACCGACTTTACGTGGTATCTGCGGAATCTGCTGTTGGTAAAAAGCGCAGATGAAACCGAAGAACTGCTCGACGTCTCTACAGAAAACCTGAAGCTCTTAAAAGAAGAGAGCACGATGGTAGATGATGAGACGCTGATCCACTATATCCGCGTTTTATCCGAGCTCTCCGGCCAGCTCCGCTATGCGGCGCAGAAGCGCGTGCTCGTTGAGGTGGCGCTCGTCAAACTCTGCAAACCGCAGATGGAGCAGAACCTCGAATCCGTGCTGGAGCGGCTTAGGATTCTCGAAGAAAAAATGGAGCGCGGAATCCCGATGATGGTGACAAATGCACCGGGAGCAGGAAACGGCAGTGCAGGAGGCTCCGGAGCGGCCGGAAACGGCTATGCGGCGGCAGAAACATCGCAGAGTGCACCGGCACCAGTGAAAGCCGCACCGGCGGATTTACAGCGCATCAGCGCGTCCTGGAAGGCAATTGTCGGCCAGACAAGCGGCATGTTCCGCCAGTTTCTGCAGAGCGCCGTTCCGAAATACAACAGCGAGACGGGCGACGCCAAACTGTTTGTTGAGTTTGCAGACCAGCTCGCATCCATTTACGTTGAGCGGCCGGAGGCAGCCGATGAGATCCGCACCATTATTGAACAGATGACTGGAAAAACCGTAGAGGTCCAGCTCATTTTAGCAGACCAGCATGCAAACGCCGCGCTCTCCACGATTTCCGTGGATGATGCACTGACGCAGGCGATTCATGGAATCCCGGTCGAGGAGGACGACGAGAGCGACTTCGACGACGGGGAAGAATAGATTAAAAACAAATTTTTCAGGAGGATATTACCCATGGCAAAAAGAGGAGGATTCCCGGGAGGAATGCCGGGCAACATGAACAATCTGATGAAGCAGGCTCAGAAAATGCAGAAGCAGATGGAAGAGAACCAGAAAGCACTGGAGGAGAAAGAGTTCACTGCGACAGCAGGCGGCGGAGCCGTAGAAGTAACCATTTCCGGTAAAAAAGAAGTAACCAAAGTTAAAATCAGCGAAGATGCCGTAGATCCGGACGACGTAGAAATGCTCGAGGATCTGATCATGGCAGCAACCAACGAAGCACTGCGCAAAGTTGAGGACGAGGCAGCCAAAGCTATGGGCAAACTTGCCGGCGGACTCGGCAGCATGGGCGGAGGATTCCCGTTCTGATGGATTACTACAGCGGATACATCAATCAGTTGATCGAGCAGCTGTCCCATCTGCCTGGCATCGGTGTGAAAACCGCACAGCGACTGGCCTTTCATATTATGAATATGCCGGCCGACCAGGCAAAACGGCTGGCCGATTCGATCACAGAAGCAAAATCCCACGTCCAGTACTGCAAGTGCTGCCAGACCCTGACCGACAAAGAGCTGTGCCCGATCTGCGCAAATGTCAAGCGCGACCACAGCGTGATCATGGTGGTGGAGACGACGCAGGATCTTGCGGCATATGAAAAAACCGGAAAATACGACGGCGTTTACCACGTCCTGCACGGGGCCATCTCCCCGATGCTGGGGATTGGGCCGGACGACATCCGGTTAAAAGAGCTGATGCAGCGCCTCCAGGGCGATGTCTCGGAGGTTATCGTTGCCACGAACTCCAGCCTGGAGGGCGAGACAACGGCCATGTACATCAGCAAGCTGATCAAGCCGACCGGAATCAAGGTGACGCGGATTGCAAGCGGCGTTCCGGTGGGCGGCGATCTGGAAAATATTGACGAAGTCACCCTTCTGCGTGCGTTAGAGGGCAGAACGGAGCTGTAATTATGGGCAGAAAAAAAGTGACATCCAGTGATGTCGCAGCAGCCTCAGGCGTATCCCAGGCGACGGTCTCCATGATCCTGAACCGGCGGGAAAACGTTTCGTTCTCGCGGGAAACCGTAGAAAAAGTGGAGGCGGCGGCAAAAGAGCTGGGCTACCAGATTCCGCGGCGGAAGATGAGAAGAGAGTCGAACGGCAACAAGCTGATCGTCGTCTTCTGTCCGACGCTGACGAATCCTTACTATGTGATGCTGCTGCACGGCATCGAAGAAGTTGCAAAAGAGAAGAATTACGGGGTCTTTGTCTGCAATACGCAGAGGGACCTGAAAATCGAAGAGAATTATCTTCGGATGATGAAGAGTGTGCGCCCGCGCGGCATTATCTACACCTGCAATCCGAGCAGAAGCTGCAAGGAAAAAGTGGAGGAGCTGGCCGCGGAGATTCCGCTTGTCATCATCAACAACCGAGAAGAACTGCTGGAAATTGATGCGGTCGAGCTGAACAATGCAAAACCCGGCAGGCTGATGGCACGCCACCTGCTGGAACTGGGACACCGGCATGTGGCGTTTGTTTCACCTCCGCTGACTTCCAAACAGGGCCAGCGCCTGAAACGCGTGGAGGGCTTTGTGCGCGAGTTTGAGGAGGCAGGATACGGCGACGGCGTGATCGTCAAATCGGCGGATGAGGACCTCGACGAGGTGATCCCGAGCATGGATTCTGAGTACAAGATGGGCTATTATCTGACGAAGGAACTGCTGCGGGAGGACAAGAACCTTACGGCAATCGTCGGCATGAATGATATGATAGCGTTCGGGATCATGGACGCCGTGCTCGAGAGCAAACTGCGCATTCCGGCGGATATTTCCGTAGTGGGATGTGACAACACCGTCTATTCCAGCTTCCGCTCGATTTCCTTGACGACGATCGACCACTATGTGCCATTGAAGGGCCGCGATGCGTGCGATATCATCCTGCGGAAAATCCAGTCTCTTCGGGAAAGCCAGGACGGCAATGAACCCTTAAGCACGTATCATGTCGAGTATGAGCCGAAACTGATCGTGCGGCGCAGCACTTCGTATGCAAGAACCGAAAAATTAAAAAATAAATAGGACGGCTGAATTTATTATTAATAATTTTGAATAAAACAGCTCCGGCGCAAACCGGGAAAACACAAAGAAAAGGAAAAACCGGAAAAAATGAGAAAAAATCCGCCAGAGTAATTTATAAAATAGTATTTATAAATAATAAATTAATTAATAAAAATGAGGCCGACTTGACGGAAAAACCAAACATATCTATACTGGAGATAACAGAAAAACGGAGCCGTTCTGCGGAAAACAACAGGCCCCGAAACCTTACGAAAGTATGAATATGGGAGGAAAAACAACATGAGATTTTTCATCGACACAGCAAAAGTAGAGGACATTAAAAAAGCAAACGACATGGGCGTTATCTGCGGCGTTACCACCAACCCGTCCCTGATCGCAAAAGAAGGACGTGACTTCAAAGAGGTCATCAAAGAGATCACCGAGATCGTAGACGGACCGATCAGCGGCGAGGTAAAAGCTACCACAACAGATGCAGAAGGCATGATCAAAGAAGGCCGTGAGATCGCAGCCATCCATCCAACATGGTTGTTAAAATCCCGATGACCGTAGAAGGACTCAAAGCTGTTAAAGTTCTGAGCGCAGAGGGCATCAAGACAAACGTAACCCTGATCTTCTCCGCAAACCAGGCACTTCTGGCTGCAAGAGCAGGTGCAACTTATGTTTCCCCATTCCTTGGAAGACTCGATGACATCAGCACCCGCGGCGTTGATCTGATCCGTGAAATCGTTGAGATCTTCGACGTAGCCGGCATCGACACCGAGATCATCGCAGCAAGCGTCCGCAACCCGATCCACGTAACCGACTGCGCACTGGCTGGTGCAGACATTGCAACTGTTCCATACAATGTAATCGTACAGATGACCAAACATCCTCTGACCGACGCCGGAATCGCAAAATTCCAGGCTGACTACAAAGCTGTATTCGGCGAATAAGACCTAAACATGATTGCATAAAAGCTGGAAATATGGTATTGTGAACGAAGTGACAATAGCGATATTTCCAGCTTTTGATTCCGATCCAACTAAACAAGGAGAAAAGACATGAACAAGTTAGAACTTCAGAAGACGGCCAATGAGATCCGCAAAGGGATCGTCAGCGGCGTTCATGCAGCAAAGGCCGGCCATCCGGGCGGATCTCTGTCTGCAGCCGATATTTTCACGTATCTGTATTTTGAAGAAATGAACGTGGACCCGAAAAATCCAAAAGATCCGGACCGCGATCGTTTTGTACTTTCGAAAGGCCACACAGCGCCGGGACTCTACGCAGCACTGGCTGAAAAAGGTTACTTCCCGAAAGAAGACCTGCTGACCCTTCGTCACCTTGGCTCTTACCTGCAGGGACATCCGGATATGAAACATATCCCGGGCGTTGATATGTCAAGCGGTTCCCTCGGACAGGGAATCTCCGCAGCAGTCGGAATGGCACTCGGTGCAAAACTGCAGAACAAAGCATTTCGTGTTTATACACTTCTTGGCGATGGTGAAATCCAGGAAGGTCAGGTCTGGGAGGCAGCCATGTTTGCCGGAGCAAAACATCTGGACAACCTCGTTGTGATCGTAGACAACAACGGACTTCAGATCGACGGAAACGTAGCAGATGTCAACAGTCCGTACCCGATCGACAAAAAATTCGAGGCATTCAACTTCCACGTAATCAACGTAGCGGACGGCAACGATTTCGATCAGCTGAAAGCTGCATTTGATGAGGCGCGCACCGTAACAGGCATGCCGACCGCCATCATCACAAAGACCGTAAAAGGAAAAGGCGTTTCCTTCATGGAGAACCAGGTAGGCTGGCACGGAAAAGCTCCGAACGATGAAGAGTACGCAATTGCTATGGCAGAACTGGAAAAGGCAGGTGAAGCGTTATGTCAGAAGTAAAGAAAATCGCAACAAGAGAAAGTTACGGTAATGCACTGGTTGAACTTGGCGCAGAGCATGACAATCTGATCGTACTCGACGCTGACCTTGCAGCAGCAACCAAGACCGGTGTGTTCAAAAAAGCATATCCGGACCGCCACATCGACTGTGGTATCGCAGAATGTAATATGATGGGAATCGCTGCCGGTCTTTCCACCACAGGCATCGTTCCGTTCGCAAGCACCTTCGCGATGTTTGCCGCAGGCCGTGCGTTTGAGCAGGTGCGCAACTCCATCGGATACCCGCATCTGAACGTAAAAATCGGTGCTACCCATGCCGGAATTTCCGTAGGAGAAGACGGCGCAACACATCAGTGCAACGAGGATATCGCCCTGATGAGAACCATCCCGGGCATGGTCATCCTGAACCCGGCAGATGATGTAGAGGCAAAAGCCTGCGTGAAAGCAGCTTATGAATACAACGGACCGGTTTACCTTCGTTTCGGACGTCTGGCAGTGCCGGTGATCAACGACAGACCGGATTACAAATTTGAGCTCGGAAAAGGCGTTGTTCTCCGTGAAGGCAAGGATGTCACCATCGTTGCAACAGGCCTTTGCGTAAGCTCCGCTCTGGAAGCAGCAGAGAAACTTGCCGCAGACGGCATTGATGCCAAGATCATCAACATCCACACCATCAAACCGCTGGATGAGGAGCTGATCGTTGCAGCAGCAAAAGAGACTGGCAAAGTCGTAACCGTAGAAGAGCACTCGGTGATCGGAGGACTTGGAAGCGCAGTCTGCGACGCACTGGCAGAGAAATGCCCGGTTCCGGTGAAGAAAATCGGTGTACAGGACGTCTTCGGAGAGTCCGGCCCGGCAGCCGCTCTTCTTGCAAAATACAAACTCGACGGCGAGGGCGTTTACGAGCAGGTAAAAGAGTTCTGTAAATAAGATTTTTCGAAATAAATGACAAAAGAAAACAGGCAGAGGCTACACCGGAAAACGGTGCGGTCTCTGCCTGTTTTGTTGTCTGCAGTTTTTCTTAAAGCAGAAGTTCGCTTGTCCCGGCCGCCTCAAGTTCCCGGCAGGCGAGCAGGATTCCCTGCGAGATGGATTCCGCCATATGGAAAATCGTGGCAAGCCGGGTTGTCTGCAGAAGAAGCTGTTCAAAACTGCCCGATACATTCACAATGCCTGTGATAAAAATATCTCCGACCTCGGGCAGCGTCTTCCCTGCCCCCGCGCCCGGCCGGATCGCCCCGTTTCCGATCGTGATGTATCCCTGATGACGCCGCGAACCAAGCGAAGCATCGATCGCAACGAGCAGTGCCTCCGGGTGGCGGGAATGGATGTACGAAATCCGGTCCGGTAGATTCAGGGCGTGCACCGGGTTATCCAGCGTTCCGTAGACATGAAAAACGCGGCTGCAGTACGGCGAAAGCTGGTACCCGATCAGCGGTCCTAAGGAATCCCCAGTGATCCGGTCGCTTCCGATGCAGAGAAATACCAGTTCACGGAACATGCGTCCGTCCTTTTGAATGCAGTAAGAAAACAGCGACGCCAGCTCTTCGCTGGCGCTGCGGCTTCGCTCATTGATGTAGTAAACTTCGGCGTCTTTTTTTCGAAACATGACCGGTACCTGCCTTTCAGAAGAATCATCCACAGTTTAACCGTATATGGTATAAACTATTCCTGCAATGAAAAAAACATGACATGCCCTCCGGTGCAGAAAAACGGGAAAACAGTCGGAAAAAACCGTGACAGCCCTGCCCCAAAACGATCTTTTTCGCGGAACATCCGTGATAAAGTAGGCAAAAAGGGGTGAAAAGCATGATTGAGATTGTCTATAAAGAAAACAAAGAGCAGGCGAACGGCAACGAGGGATACTTTCATCTGCCGAAAAATATCCGCCAGGTCGGTGATACGAACGGCAGGGAGCGGATTTATCTGGAAGATTATGTCGGAACCTTTCTGAAAAAATATTTTTCCGCACCAGAGGGACGTGCCGCCATGCTGTTCGGTGAATTTAAGTGGGCGGACGGAATTTCCTACTTTTTTATCCGCAGCGCGGCCGCGATTCATACGATGGAGCCGGCGCCGGATCACCTGGTCTTCGATGATGCAGTATGGACGGAGGTCCACGATGTGATGGAAAAATATTTCAAAAACCAGCAGATCCTCGGCTGGGCACTTTCTCTTCCGGGATACGGGGAGGATCTGAATGAACAGATCATCCGAGCGCATCTGAACCACTTCGGCGGAAATGACAAGACGCTGTTCCGCGTCAACGGACAGGAAAAAGAGGAAACCTTCTATACGTACGAGGGCGGCACCCTGCGGAGCACGGGAGGCTTTTACATTTATTATGAAAAGAATGAGCCGATGCAGTCGTATCTGATCGATCAGAATCAGAACCGGTCGATCGAAAACGGAGAGAGCGTGCCCGACCGCGCTGTCAGCGATTTTCGGAAGATGATTGAGGAGAAGAGCGGGGAGGAGCCGGAACACGATCACAGAAAGCCGATCCTCTATGCGATGACAGCATGCGCGGCTGCGGCGCTTCTTGTGACGGTGACGCAGAAATACGGAGATGCGCTGCCGTTTCCGGGGAAAACAAAGGAGCAGACGGTAGCAGTGGCGGGAAACGTACAGGGAGAGAAGACACAGACGGCGGAGAGTGCAGCGGAAGCATCAGCGGCGGAAGAGGGAAACACAGGGGAAAATACTTCGACACCGGAAAGCACAGGAACGGAACTGGAAACGGAAAATGAGAGCGGGAGCGCGGCGGTAAGTGAGGAGCAGAATTTATCCGGAACGGATCCGGCAGGCAGCGGAGAGCAAAGCACATCCGGCGGGGAGCAGACTGGTGCAGCGGAGAACAATACCGGTACGGTGCAGACAGATCCAGCACCGGGAGCAGAGCCATCGTCCGCCCCGGGAACTGCTTCCGGCAGTGAGACGGCAGAAACCGCCGCGCAGGTCTGGCAGGAGTACACCGTACAGAAGGGGGACAGCCTCTCGAAAATCAGTGAGAGATATTACGGAACGATGAGCAGAGTGAAAGATATCTGCGAACTGAACCAGATCGCGGTGGAAGATCTCATATATGCGGGGCAGAAAATATACCTCCCAAAATAGAGAAAAATATGGTACACTAGAGCGGAATCAAACTGCGGCCGAAAGGGCGGCAGAAAATAAGTCCGAAAAGAACATAAGGGGAATGAAAATGGACGGAAAAAACAGAGAAGAACAGGAGAACGGAGCAAAAGTCCGGGATCTTGAGGAGTATAAAGCAGAAAACAGAAAAAGAAAACGCAGACGCCGGATCACCGTTGGAATCCTTGCAGGAGCCATTCTCGCGGCCGGAATTGGTACAGGGGTATGGCTTCAGCTGCGTACTTTTCAGGGATACGACACAGTACAGGCAACAGAGACCGAGGACACCGATACGTATATGTTTCAGAAATCCGGAAATAAGATCGTGCGCTACGGTATCGACGGCATCGAACTGCGCGACCGGGAAAATCAGACCCTCTGGAGCGATCATTATACCATGGAAAATCCGCAGATGATATCCTGCGGCGATGCAATTGCCATTTACGATAAAAACGGAACCAAAATTGTTGTATACGATGCCGATGGAAAGGCCGGCGAAATTACCGCGTCGTATCCGATCGTGAAAGCATCCGTTGCAGGCCAGGGCGTCGTTGCGGCGATTCTGGAAAACAACGGGGAGAGCTGGATCAAATACTATAATACCGATGGAACGGAGATCGCCTCCTCTCACCCGAACATGGACAGCCCGGGCTATCCGATGGATCTCTCACTTTCCGCGGACGGACTCTGGATGGCGGTTTCCTACGCTTACGAAGACGGCGGCAAGATGAAATCACAGGTCGCTTTCTACAATTTCGGAAGCAGGGGCGAGGATCTGGTGGACAATCTTGCAAGCTCATCGAGCTACACCGATATGCTGTGCCCGCAGATCGAAACCGCGGGAACATCCTCATGGGTTGCCTTCTTTGACAACGGCTTCCGCGTTTATGAAGGAACAAACAAGCCGAAGGAAACGGTGAGCGTATCGGAAGATGGAGAAATTTTAAGCTGCGCGTATGCGGACGACCGCGTGGTTCTGATTCTGCGCGGGGAGAGCGACGATCATCCTTACCGGATGAAAATCTACAATCTGAAAGGAAAGCAGCTTGCGGATGAAAATCTGGATTTCTATTACCAGAACCTTCAGATAGAAGAAAAACAGATTCTGCTGACGAACCGGCAGGAGCTGTGTGTATATACCTTAAATGGAAGAAAGAAGTACAGCGGCGTGGTCAGCGAAACACAGATTCACGAGATCCTCGGCATGGGGCAGAACCGGTATCTGCTCGCGGAGGAGGACGGCGTTTCGATGATCCGGCTGAAATAGGAGAAGAAAAACATGAATTGGCTGAGATACGTATTACTTGCGGTGTGCATTCTTTCCGCGCTGGCTGGATATCGAAAGGGGCTGGTCCGGACAGTGCTGTCCATGGTGTCCCTGATTCTGGTGACAGGACTGGCGATCTGGATGAATCCGTATGTGACGGATGTGCTGAATGAGCGAACGGAGCTGCCGCAGTATGTGGAGAAGAAATGTTTAGAGACATTTGAAAACAATGAATTTCTGTCGGGGGAAAACCAGGATGTGCAGAAGAAATGGCTGGAGAGCATGGGCGTGCCGGAGGAGCTGGTGAACCAGATCCTCGGAAGCGGCGCGGTGCGGGAGTACCAGGAGGAACAGCTGCACAGTCTGGCATCCTACGCGGCGAAGGCGGTATCGGAAAAGATTATGAAAGGAATCGCTTTCTTTCTGACACTGGTGCTGGCCGTTGGTTTCGTGACGATTGCGGTGAAAATTGTGGAATTGATTGCGGAGATTCCGGGGATCAGCTTTTTGAACCGCATGGGAGGAGCAGGACTTGGTGTCGTGCGTGCGGTGCTGTGGATCTGGATTTTCTTTGCGGTGGTGTACTGCTTTCAGGCGACACACTGGGGGAATGTATGCATGAAGCAGATCCAGGGCGATATGGCGCTGGCATGGATTCGGGAGAATAATCCGGTGCTGATGCTGTTGAAGAATGTATTATAAGATGAGAAAAAACGGTTCCTTGTGGGGCCGTTTTTTGGTGGGAGGGGGGACGAGGAAAAGCGGACGTCGTGTGGGCGGCGGATGCGGTGGGAGGGGAGAAACGTGCCGGGGTGCGGGGCTGTGATTTGGGTGGGGCGGAGACCTTGGCGTGGATGGGACGGAACGGGGGAGCACCGAGACAATTCGTCAGGAAAACTGATGTTTTCCCGACTCAGTGTCTCTTGAAATCCGGCTTTGTGAGCCGGATTTCATCTCCCCCGTTCCGTCCCGTCCGCGTCAGGTTCCGCTCCCACCCAAATCAATGCCCCGCGCCCCGGCACGTTTCTCCCCTCCCACCGCATCCGCCGCCCACACGCCGACCGCTTTTTCTCTGAAGTTGAGAGCGGAAGAATCTGCTAGATAGAAGGGGATAAGAATGGAAATGAAAGAACAAATAGGATATTAGTGGAAAAAGTTGAGAGTTGTGGAAAATATGGGGGTTGAACTGATATGAAAAGAAATATCTATAAAATATACGTATTTATATAAAAAAAATTACATGTTTTTGTGAAAAAAATATTTATGTGAATTTATAATGAATAAAAACTGAAAATATGTACAAAAAGCACATTGAAAAAAGAAGAAATATAGATATAATGTAAGTATGTAGACGAAAAAGAAAAGCTGAACAAGACTATTTGCATATGAAAAATAAAAAAAACGATGGAAAATATGTAATTATAGATGACGGGACAGCAGGGGGGCTGTTTCTGAGTGAGAATGAATACTATGTTGATGAGAATAAAAAAGTTGTTTTGTGCAATTCTGAAAAAAAAGATAATCTGTTTAGAAAGAGATATAAACTAACACATGGCGATAAGTGTTATAGTATCATCAAATATTTTTGCCCAGAGGTAGAATTTATCTCTATAAAAATTATGGAAACAGGGGAAAGAGGTAGCATTGATTCATTCAAAGCGGCGTTAGAATGGTGCTTAAAAGAAAAGATAAAACTTGTGCATATGAGTGTTGGAACAACAAATTATATAGATGCAAAAAAGATAGAAAATATTATAAAACAAATGGTTTCTAATAAAATGATATTATGTGCAGCGCTATCAAATACAAACTTTCCTACATGGCCGGCATGCTTTGATGGGGTTTTCGGGGTAAGAAATTATATTGCTAAATTGCAGGAAAAAGAAATTTCGGTGTCTAAATCATTTCCTTTTTCGGAAATGAATTCGATACAGTTAAATTTTGATGACGTTTTAAAGAAGATTGTTGGGAAAGAATACAAATCAAATAGTTTTGCAGCTCCGATTATTACTGTGCTTTTGATATGTTATTTAAGGAAAAATAAAAAAGGTTCATACCAAGATGCAAAAAAATTTATTATGAATCATATAAACAAATGTATCTATGAAAAAGAATTGGAATGGAATGGGATTGTGAATAATAAAGCGTGGTCAATTCCGATAATTTTAACACGTACTGTTATTGGGGCAAAGTTGTTATATGAGTGTTTTGGGAAGGAAGACTATGAGTGTATAGTATTAACATCAGAAAAGAACCTAAAAGAGTCTTGCGTGGCAGAAATTCCATTAGAATTTTATACGCATGGGAATGTGACAGAGACGTTAATAATGGCAGTAAATACAATATACAATCCAGATGTGCTTATTATTCAAACGGATAAAAATATATTTGAAAGTAATAGTTTGATAGATTTTGAGGTTTTTGATAAAAAAGGATGGAATGTGAAAACAAGGATGGAGCAAATGCAGTTTGAAAATTGTTATAACGCATATAAATGGATAATAATGCAACTTTTAGACGACTAAAATTTACTGGATTACTTTTGCGATCGCAATGGGTAATAAAATTATGCTCGAAGGGAGGTATTCAAATGAAGAAAACGCTTAAAAAGAAAGAACATAAGGGAAGAAATAATGTGAGTGTTTATGCAAATGGACCGTGTTCATGCACATGCTTTTCTACGTGTGGGTCTGCCTATGTTCAGAAAGCTCAGGCGCAGAATCAGTTATACACAAGTGTATTTGGATCTAATGCTAATCACTAAAATGTAAGAAAGATGAGGGCTGCTACAGTGTTAATTAGTTGTAGTCCTCATTTTAATTAGAGGATAAGTTTAAAAGTTGATTTAAGCATTATAAAAAATCGTTTAAGAATATGGCTAGAAGTATTATAGATCCTTTGAAATAGCGTTTGTTAAAATGTTGATATGTTTGTTGTAGAGTAAAA
>NZ_QTVR01000070.1:0-542 GCF_003460685.1 Blautia sp. OF03-13
TTCATCTGCCATCAGATATTTACGCATCCGTAACTGACGGTGAAAATAATCATAAACATGACGGAGATAATTCTCGGCACAGTAAATGATCCAGTTAGCAAGCGTAGCCCGGCTTAATGGGACACCCAGTTGCTTCCAGTCCTCTTCCTGCCTGTTTAACGGCAGACCATTCTGGTACTTCTGGTGCATTGCCCATCCGACAACGGATTCCGATGCATAACTTTCCGGGATCAATGCTTCCTGAACAGGGGCTTTGACAAATGTCTGATCATCCGGATGTTCCTCTGATATGGCACACTCCGGGCATTTATAGGTTTCACGATAGATATTTACTACTTTTCCCTTGGCAGGGGTAAAACGAAATTCATGGCGGACGAATTCTTTCCCAATACATTCCATCTGCGTTCCGCAGGTTGGACAGTTTCGCTCCTCCTCCGGAAGAGAAATGATCTCGTCGCAGGAAGGAACATTTTTAAAGAGATCAGCATGTGTCCGTCTTGCTTTTCTCTTATGTTCCGGAACAGTGATGTCATCAGGAAGTT